>JANXQG010000078.1 GCA_025356915.1 Planctomycetota bacterium
ACACGGGAGAGGGAGGGGGGCAGGGGGCGGGGGGAGATCCGAGAAAAACATGGAATAGTTTTGGGAAGGGTACTACGCTACCGCAGCGGCCGCTGGAAACGCTTCGCGGGCAGCGGGTGCTGGCGTTCTGCGGGTTGGGGAACCCGGCGGGTTTTCGGCATACGCTCGAAGTTTGCGGCTACGACGTGGTCGAGTTCCACGAGTTTCCCGATCATCACGCCTACGGCCCGAGCGAGCTAAAAGTCCTGGCGGCGGCCGCTCGGCGAACCGGTGTGGAAGCCCTGGTTTGCACGCAGAAAGATCTGGTCAAAATCGGCGTCGATCGGCTTGGAGATCGGCCGCTCTGGGCGATCCGCGTGGGAATCGAATTTCTCGCGGGCCAGGAAGAGTTCGAGAAAACTTTGCGGATTGGCGATCTCAATGCACATTGAAACGAACAGATCTTTGCAGAGGGAGTTTTCCATGTCTACCTACATCCAAGTTGTCACCACGACTGCCCGGCGCGAGGAAGCTGAACGGATTGCTCGCGAACTGGTTGAGTCGCGACTGGCGGCCTGCGTGCAAATCGTGGGACCGATCACCAGCACTTATCACTGGCTGGGCAAGATCGAGACGAGCGAAGAATGGCAATGCTTGGCCAAGACCCGCAGTGACTTGTTCGCTCGCGCTGAAGAGGCCATTCTCCGTATCCATTCGTATGAAGTGCCAGAGATTCTTGCAGTACCGGTGATCGCCGGCAGTGCAAGCTATCTGGCTTGGCTCGATGCCGAGACGGCCAATCATTAGAACGGATTTCAATCCGTTGGAGCGGAATGAATTCCGTTCCAAGAAGAAGACGCCAAGGGTTATTCCTCGATCGCTTCCTTGACGAGTTGGACAAAGTGAGGCGACTTCTGCGATTCGGTTAATTCGGCCGCTTTTTTGTCGGCCTCAGCCCGTTGGCTGTAATCAAAAAGCGAGTGCCGCCGCAGCGTCTGGTTAAAAACCCCCCAAAAAGCTTTTAGGCGAACCTCCTTGGCAGCCTTAGCACGACTCTTGCGCTTGACGGGAGCTTTCTTCTCTTTGGCCTTTGTGGGGGTGCCTTCTTCCTGGCCTTCAGCACGTTCTGCCGAATCGGACTCCTCACGTAACGCTTTGCGGTTGAGAATCTTGCGAGCCATATTCTTCCTCTAAACAAGCCAAAAACCGAACTCACCGATGCTGAATGCACACGGCTGACCAGTATTTTATCAAATAATACGCCATCGGACCAGAGGAGCCTGTAGAAGGGCCGTTTTTTCAACCGGTTGCCAGTTTCCGAGCAATTTCACACGCCCGGTGGAATTCCCCGCAATCGAGCCGTTCGGCTGGTGTGTGGGGGTTCTCCTGCCCACAGCCGAGGGTTACCGTGGGAATACCCCGGGAACTGATCCAATTGGCATCCAGACCTCCATTGGAGATCGCTCGGACCGGATTGTTGCCCAGTGAGCGAATCGCCTCTTCGGCCACAAGGACCGAGGGGCAGTCGTCGGGCAGGCGGAACGCCTCATAGTCCAGGCGACCATCGATTTTCACGGTGCCGCATTTGCCACTGATGTTCTTGACGCTCCGCGCAGCCTTCCTGAATGCCTTTTCGATGGCCCTGATAATATGCCCGCGGAAAACCGGATCGTGACTCCGGGCTTCGGCGCGGAGATGAACTTCCGGAGTGATGACATTCGTGGCCTCGCCACCCTGGATTACCCCGATGTTCGCAGTGCCACAGCCCGACGTTGTTTCGATTTTGCCGAGCCAGCCCTCGCTGTGGAGCGAGGCGATTGCCAGCGAAGCGATGGTGATTGCGTTGACGCCTCGTTCGGGCGCAACACCTGCGTGGCTGGCCACGCCGGAGATGCGGATGGCCATGCGATAGCCGCCCGTGGCCCCGATCGTTACTTTGTCAGTAGATCCGCCGTCGAAATTGAAGGCCAGTTTTGGCCGGCCGAGCATGCCGAGCGTGGCATAGCGAGCACCGTAGAGACCGAGTTCCTCTTGCACGGTCCAGAGGAACGTCAGTGGCCCATGCTCAGGTTTTTCCGTCAGTACGTACAACGCGGCCGCCAAGATCGCAGCCGTGCCGGTACGGTCATCGGCACCGAGGGCTGTCTGCTTGTCGGCCGGAACAATGTATTTCCCTTTTTTCACTGGACTGGCACCGCGGCAAATGGGCACCGTATCGACGTGGGCCATCAAAAGTCTTCGCGGCCCAGGTCGGATACCAGGTAGCTTGAGGACTAGATTACCAACCTCCCCGCCGTGGGGGATTTTGCGATGAGCCTCGTCAAAGCCCAGTGCTGCATCAGTCGCCCCCGCCTGGCGGAGCTGATCGACGAGAAACGACATAATGGCCCCCTCCTCGCGGCTGAGACCGGGAATGGAAAGCGCCTGAAGCAGCAGTTCATCGGCGCGTTGTAAGTAAGTTTTGGACATAAGAAAGAGGGGGATCAAGGTTTAGGTTAAGAGTCTTTGACAGAAAAATTGGGGACAGAAAAATGAGGAAAAGAAGATCCAAACTGAATTTTGATCTTCCTCTCCCCCATTTTCTTTTCCCTGCTAATTTTTCTGTCCCTTATTTTTCTGTCAACATTTTGATGGACTGGATCAGAATCTCAAATCTCAAATCTCAGATTTGGCAACCACCACCGCTTGCGTTCCGCAAGGCGAAGTACGTATGCTGAAGATACTTTCACGCAACCACAGCCATCTGGCGGTGGAAATTTCCACGCCAGTTGCCCATTATCGACCATTGCTGCTGGTTTTTCAATATTCCCCGGGCTATCAATCTTTCCATGCGTTTTTTTATCGCCGGCATCATGCAAGGTTCACATACGGTGAACCACATGCACGATCAGGACTACCGTCATCGAATCGCACAACTACTGGAGGAATATTTTCCGGGTGCTGAAATCTACGATCCCCTGGCCAAACACAAGACTTCACTGGACTACGATCAATTGACCGGGCGTGAAGTCTTTTTTCGCCACAACCTTATGTGCCGCGAGGTCGATGTACTCTTGGCCTTCATTCCCGAGGCATCCATGGGCACGGCCATTGAAATGTGGGAAGCTCACCAGCACGGGGCGGTGATCCTTACGATTAGCCCCATGAAACACAACTGGACCGTCAAATTCCTCAGCCACGGCCTGTACTCCGATGAAGCTGAGTTCATCGCGGCACTTAGCAACGGCGAAGTTGCAGGTAAAATCGAGGCCGTGCTGAAATAAAAATAAAAAATAAGGGGTCGGGAGTCGTTGTTGTTAATATCAAAGACTCTCACCCCTTTGTATCTTCCGGTTTGCCGGTTAGGGCCCGCGCCCAGTCGCGTTCTTCTCGCGCGACGGTGCCTGGCTGTTCCTGTTTGATAGCGCCAACGCAGTCATTGTCTATGCGACCGACACATTCTGCGAGGCGGCGCGACTGCGGTATCCTTCGACGGAGTTCCTCCGGGAAAGGCGCGAGGCAGTGCTCTCCCCCGACGGGCGCTGGCTCGTGATTGATACCTGCCGGCCAGCCCCTGCCGTGTTCCGCGTCGGCACTTGGGAGAGGATAGTACCTTTTCCGTGGCATGGTGACACGATCACCTCAGTGCGGTTCGCCTCTGATGGACGGACCGTGCGGACGCTCGACGGCGAAGCGGGAGGAAAATCGCGACACTCCACGGGCGACGGCGTGGTTTGCACTTGGGACAACCGACTTGAGGTTGACGGCAAGCATTTCGTCCCAGACCCGCTCCGTGATCTGGTCGAAAGGTTGCAGACGGGCGATGCCAGCGTTGTTCAGCAGCACGGCCACCGGCCCGAGCTGACGTTCGACCTGACGAACCATCGCGGTGACCTCGCTGCCGATCGAAACGTCAGCCTGGATGGCTACGGCTAGACCGCCCATGTCCTGGATCTCGCGACAGACCGCCTCGGCCTCCTGGGCACGGGTCTTGTAATTCACCGCCACTGCGGTGCCGATCTTCGACAGGGCCACCGCGGCGTCCCGACCGATGCCGCGGCTGGCCCCCGTCACCAGGGCAACTTTGCCTTTAAGGATTGGCGCATCAATAACTGTACTCATCACGCTCCGCGTGATGGACTTTCATCACGGCGGAGCGTGATGAGTACGTTGGAAAACCCGACACTTATTGATGCGCCGGTCCTAAGCGATCTAAGGTTCGATGTCATGGCAGTTACCTCTCGTCAGAAGGCGGCACCAGCGGCAGCCGCAGCCACGCCAGCCCGATGTCGCGGTTCATGTGGCTCTTGACGCCGCCGGGCATCTTGGCGTCTCCATTGCCGTCGTAGAATAGGGCCAGCCGGTCGCCGACCCGTACCACGGACGGCAACCCGATGATGTGCTTGGACCAGGTGCAGTTGCTCCGGTCCAGGACCACCGCCTTGTGGGCCGGGTCCCAGCAGTTCAGATCCTTGCTCCAGTAGACCCACACGGCGTCAGTGTACTCGAAGCCGTCGACCCCGACGTGGTTCGTGAACAGGAACCAGGTCCGGTTGGTTGGCTCGAAGTAGAGCGCGGAGTTCTCCACCTGCTCGGCGGTGGGCAGGATGGGTTCGGTATCGAGCGTCCAGGGACCGTCCAGGTTCTTCGTGCGGGCGATGCTCAGGGTGCGGCGGATCGGATGATCGGTCGCGGCACTGAAGAACATGAGGTACTCGTCGCCTTGCTTGATGATCTGCCCTGGGCTGGCCGTGACCGAGTAGTAGGTGCTCGGCTTGGCCTGGAAGGGGACGACATCCTTCTGCTTCGCCCACGGCCCGACCGGCGACATGCTTCTGGCCTTCATCGTCAGATATGGGAAGGCGGGTACCAGATCGGGGGCCGGGCTGGTGTGGGGCGTGCCGAGGTAGAACATGTGCCAGGCCCGACCGTCGTAGAAGGTGGTGCCGTAGGAGGCTGATGCCGAGTCGTTCTTCCCGGCCTTGCCCAATTCCAGCACCGGTCCTTTCTTCTGCCAGTGGATCATGTCCTTGCTTGTAGCCAGTGCGGCCAGCCAGCCCTTCGGTCCTGCGGCGTCGTAGTGCATGTAGTAGGCGCCGTCCGCCTCAAAGACCCACACGTCGCGTGCCCCGAGAATGTCGCATTGACCAGGGCCGTCCCCGTGGCGAAGCACAACACCGTAGTCTTGGGCGTCGAGGCGGTACTTCGCAGCCGAGCGCCCATCGGAGTAGGACGCGGGTATCAAGATCGCCAGATTGCTGCCCACCGCCCGCGGGGAACCACCGGACGGGGCGTTGAAGACGCTGGCCTCGCCTGTCGCGGGATCAACCATGGCCAAGGTCGTCGAACCGCCGTCGTCCAGGCAGATGGCGTTATGCACGCGACGGCCGGGAGGCCACAGCCCGGCGGGGTCGGCCAGCAGGAAGCTGGCAACCTCATTCACGGTCATCCCCAGGCTCCCACCGGCGCCATCCACCGTGAAGAGCGTGAGCGTCTTTTCGTCCTTCGAGAGGCCGGCAACCGTGCGGGGTTTGAGCGGTTTTACGTGCCAGTCGAGCTGCGGCGTCGTGTCCGTGCCGTTGGTGATGATCTGGGCGCAGCCCGCGACGGTGTTGTAGAGGGCAACTCCTTCCTCCGTTGCGTAGCCCGTGGTGTCGCCGCCTTGCCGATGCACGATCGTGGCGCGGTTGGATGCGTCGATGTTGAGAGCCGGCGCGTTGGCCATGATGGCATACGACTTCGGCGGATTGGAGCTGAAAGGCGAATAGGCATGCGGGGCACCGTGGACCGCACCAGGCCCATTGACCGTGGCAGACGAGGCGGCCAGCCCAACCAGATCGGCCGAGCCCGGATCGGGCGACGAGGCCGGCCAGGGCTCGAAGAAATGGGCATTGACGGCGATCCGTGCCCCTTCCTGCTTGTGGGCTTTCAGAAACTGAAGCGAGGTCTCCTTCATGGTCGCCTTGCCGCTGCGGGGATTGTAGGGCGTGACCAGGAAGCCGATGCCGGGGGTCGTCAGGTCGATCTGGATGATGTGCATGTGGACCCGCCGCGGCACCGTGCCCCGGTAGTCGATATACGTCACACCCCGGTAGGGCTGCGTGACCAACTTGCCTTCTGACGGCAAGGCGACCATTGCGGTTGGCGAAGGCCGACTGATGCCAGCCTGGTTGCAGTTGTCCGCACACCAGCCGGGCACGCACGTCCATGCCAGCATCACCACCAGCACGAACACCGACATCCACGTTCGCTGCATATTGCACCTCCTGGGGCGGCGTTTTCAGCCTGACACCCGCACCAACTGCTTGCCCATGTTCTCGCCGTGGAACAGGCCAATGAATGCCGCCGGCGCGTATTCCAGGCCGTCCACGATCGTCTCCTGGTACTTCACCCGGTCTTCCTTGATCCATTCGGCCATCTGCTGCTGCCCCTCGCGGAACCGGCCGGCGAACTGGAACACCAGGAACCCCTCCGCACGGGCCTGCTTGACGATCAGGTGCCAGAACAGTCGCGGGCCACGTGGCGGACGGGTGGCATTGTACTGGTCGATCTGGCCGCAGACGACGATTCGTGCTCCCACGTTTATCTGGGTGAACACGGCGTCGGTCAGCGGGCCGCCCACGTTATCGAAGTAGACGTCGATCCCGCCGGGGCAGACCTCTTGGAGCTTGGCGTCGTAGTCCTTCACCTCCTTGTAGTTGAAGGCCGCGTCGAAGCCCAACTCGCCGGTGAGGTAGTCCACCTTCTGCTGCGATCCGGCGGAGCCGACCACGCGGCAGCCCTTGATCTTCGCGATCTGGCCGACGAGCGAGCCCACGGCCCCGGCCGCGCCGGAGACGAACACTGTATCGCCCGGCTTGGGCTTGCCGATCTCCAGCAAACCGAAGTAGGCTGTCATGCCCGGCATCCCCAATACGCCTAGTGTCGTGGACATCCGGGCCAGCGAGGTGTCGAACCGCTCGATGCCCTGGCCGTCCACGACCGCGTATTCCTGCCATCCCCAGTAGCCCACGACCGTGTTGCCGGCCTGGTAGCCCGGGTGCCGCGACTCGACCACGGTGCCCACCGTGCCGCCCACCATGACCTGGCCGATCTGGACCGGCTCGGCGTAGCTCTTGGCCTCGCTGATGCGGCCACGCATGTACGGGTCCACGGACAGGAAGTTGGTTTTCACCAGGAACTGTCCTTCGGTGAGGCCCGGGACCGGTGTCTCGACGAGCCGGAAGTCGGACGGCTTGGGCAGCCCAACCGGCCGGGCGGCAAGGACGATTTGACGGTTCACGGTAGTCATGGGACTTCCTCCATCCTAGATCAAGGACAAATACTGGGCCGTTTTCAAGACCGGAGTCCTATCTTACCAAATCATCCGGCCAGTGTCGATCAGCGGCATCGGAACAGCTATGACCAAAAACTGCCCTTGGTCGGTTCAGCAAGGGGGAGCTAGACTACCCTGTCACGGACGCCCGCAACCATTTCCAAGACCATCCACCGGGTCAAATCGGACCCTCGGCCACAGGCCTCGGCAACTTCTCCGCGGACGCAAGAACCTTGCGGATGAAATCGTTTACCTGCACGACATGGGAAAGATTGATCAGATGGCCGCCGTCAGGAATAAGGCAGTCGGGCGTTACCGTCGAGGCCCGGATCATCCGGTCCCGCTGGCCGTGGATATGAAAGACGGGGGTGTCGGCCAGCGGCGTTGGCTGCCAGCGGAGGATAGCCCCAATCGCCCACCTCATCCAAACGGGATCGGCCTCCCAAAACATGCTTGCACACAATCGTCTAAACTCGGGCGTCAGATTGCGAAATGTCTGTACGGCGAAGGGCGCCAGCGGCTTGGTAATCCTGATCCCCCAGCAGGGAATCCAACGCAAGATCGGTCGTAGAACCAGCACTCCACGATTGAGCGAATTGATCGAACGGCAACTTCCGATCAGAATTACGGCTTTCGGTCGTATGTGTCGGGCCATTTCGCAGGCCAGCATCCCGCCGAACGATGAACCGCCGAGGATGAGAGGCTTATGGCGTGGGACAGTTTCGGCCAAACGTGCAGCATAGGTTGGCAATGTATCTCCCCGTAGCGGCGGAATCCACGGTGGCACCATCAAACCCGGAAAAGCCAGATTCTGCGGCTCCCATTGGCGGTAATCCGCACCCAGCCCTGGAAGCAATACGAGTTGGAAACGGTTGGTCGTGGTATGCTGGCACATGCAGTTATTGTCGATGGCACTACTCCCCCATGACCGTGACCATGACTGTGCGACTTCGCGGTCGGACGTCGCACTCCAAGTGGATAATCTGTTGCCATGTCCCCAGCACCGGCTTGCCATCGGCCACGGGCACCGAGAGCGACGGCCCCATGAGCGTGGCCTGCAAGTGCGAGTGTCCGTTGCCGTCGTGCCAAGCCCGCTCATGGCCGTAGTCGCGGCTGGGCGGGATCAGGCGGTCCAGCAAGACGCAACCCTTCTGCGGATCACCACGCACGAGCCATGCTCCGAGCTGCTGGCTGTCCGACGTTTTCAAACGGTGGGCTTCCACGTTGGCCCAGGCGACCTGCGGCGTGGGTTCGGGAAAGGGTGCGCTGCTTCGTCGCGTAAACATCCAGGTAACCAATGCCGAGGAGCCAATCCATAGGATCAGCCCTGTCAGGACAACGATTGCCAGGAGTCTTCGTCGCTTGGATTTCAGCATGCGATGCTCGATCTGAACGGAGGGCTGGCCGACGCCGTATTCTCCAGGACCAGCCAAGCCCGAACTGCGGTTCATTCTAGCAAGGTTCGGTGGCTGGAACCACTGGCAAGCCGATGCTGCCCGGCGGGGCCACCAGGATTTCAGACCAGGCGACAATCAGGAGATAGCCCAAGTATCATCCGACGTGGATGTAAAAGTCGAGCCGTTGCGCTAGTTGCAAGGCAGTCATCCGGGGGCGATAATCAACGATACTACACCCGCACGGGATAACCATCCACGAGAAAACCACCGGATACCAGCAAGATGAAAATGAACCCTATCGTTCTGATGATCGTGGCGACACTGTTCGCCGGGTTGAACCCCCTGGTCACATCGGCGTCGGATGCCTGCTGGCCGCAGTTCCTCGGGCCGGGCTCGCGGGCACTGTCCACCAACTCCAACCTGCCGGATCGCTGGTCGGCCGTGGTGAACGTCGCCTGGAAGACGCAGATTCCTGGACGGGGCTGGTCGTCGCCCATTGCGTGGGGTGACCGCGTGTTCCTTACCACCGTGGTGGGCAAGGACGATGCGGAGTTGCCGCAGAAAGGACTCTATCGCGGCGGCGAGCGCCCGGAGGCGGCATCCTCGGAATACCAATGGAAAGTATTGTGCTTGGACTTGCTCTCCGGCAAAGTGCTTTGGGAACGGCTCGTGCATCACGGAACGACGCCGGGTCCGGTTCACGCCAAGAACAGCTACGCCTCGGAGACACCGGTCACGGATGGCGAGCGGGTCTACGCTTACTTCGGCAACGTGGGCGTGTTCTGTCTCGACTTGGAAGGTCGTCCGGTGTGGTCGAAGTCGCTTCCGCCGCACACGATGCGGCATAGCTGGGGCACCGCCGCTTCGCCGGTGCTGCATCGCGACCGGCTCTATCTGATCAGTGACAACGAAGAGCAGTCTTACCTCCTGGCTTTGGACAAACAGAGCGGCAAGGAAGTGTGGCGAGTGGATCGGGACGAGAAGAGCAACTGGTCCACGCCCTACGTGTGGGAGAACGAGCGGCGAACTGAGATCGTGACGCCCGGCACGGACAAGGTCCGTGCCTACGATCTGGATGGGAAGCTCCTCTGGTGGTTCAAAGGGATGTCGGGCATCACGATCGCCACGCCGTATGCGGACCGGGGCTTGCTGTATGTCAGCTCGGGTTTCGTCGCCGACAAGCTGCGCCCCCTATATGCGATTCGACCCGGTGGGAGCGGAGACATTTCCCTTGCACCGGACCAGACGAGCAACTCGGCCATCGCGTGGAGCAACCCGAACGCCGCGCCCTACAACCCGACGTCGCTGGTCTATGAGAAACGACTTTATGTCCTGTACGACCGGGGGCTGTTCGGGGCTTTCGACTCTCGAACGGGCAAGCCGTTGTTTGAGCAGCAGCGACTGCCGGACGGCAAACATTTCACCACATCCCCCTGGGCTTACAACAGTCGGGTGTTCTGCCTGAACGAGGACGGCGTGACGTTCGTCATGCGGGCAGGTGACAAGTTCGAGCTGCTACATACGAACAAGCTGGCCGACGACGACATGTGCATGGCTACGCCCGCCATGGTCGGGGATCGGTTGCTGATCCGCACATCGGCCAGGATCTACTGCATTCGCAAGGCTTCTTCAAGCCAGTGAAAGTTGGCGGCAGGCTTCTGCTACTTGCTTTGCGGGTTGCACCGTAGTGACGATTGCCTTGCGGAAGAAGGGCATGGCCGACTGTTCGTCCAAAACCCATGGCCGCCATCTGGGATCGCCATAGCTCATGCAGCCCAGGCAGAGGCGAGACACTTTGACGCCGGTACGACCGAGATAGGTGTATTGCATAATGGGATTGCCCATGGGGCCAAAGAACGACTGTGGTGCTTTCCTTCAAGTGACGATTATTGCGGCTTGATCACGTTCCCTGGACCGGTGACATGTAGTCGCAACGCCATCTCCGCCACGCGACGGCCAAGGTTTTTGACGCTGGCGATGCCTTCCACGTCGCGGGCGATGTCGGGCGTCGAACCCGTGCTGACGGCGGGGTTGCCGCCCCAGACCGTCCCACCCCAATGACCGGTCGGCGGCGCATCGCCCACCACGATCATCTGCTGCGACATCAACGCCACTTGCACCGAACGTATCGTCAGTTCTTGTCCGCCGTTCCTCGCGCCGCCCACCGCCAAGACGCCGCCCACCTTGTTGGCCAGCAGTTTGTCCTTGTGAAACACGATCCAACGATCCAGAAACGCCTTGCAGAGTGACGACATATTGCCGAAATAGACGGGGGTGCCAAGGATAATCCCCGCCACCATGGGTGAGGAGAGCTTCGGCACCAGTGCGGGGAAATCATCCCGTTCACCCGGCTCCAATACAATCCCTGCCGCCACTTCGCCGGGTATCTTTCGCCCCGCCAGTTCGATGAGTTCGACCTCGATTCTCCCGTCAAATGCCTTGATGGCGTCGAGGCAGATGCTCAGAGCGGCGGCGGTGCTCTTGCCCTTGCGTGGGCTACAACAGATGCCAAGGATCTTGGGGCGTGGTTGTGCAGCGTGCCCGGCTTCGCTGGGGGTAGCCGCGAGGGTTGCACCGCTACCGAGTATCGCCACAGTCGCAGCACTTCCGAGAAATCCACGGCGGGTCAGGTCCGATGACATGGCAATCTCCTTTCAAGTGAATAGAGCCAAATTACGTTACAACAGCGTTGATTGTATCACTGGTTCAACGGCGTGGCTAAGGGTATACTGGCACACGAGTCCCAATCCGATCACCCGATAACCATGCACAAGGAGTGTCGATGAGAACCTGGAAAATTGCGTTTGCTGCGAGTCTTCTGTTCGTCCTGCTCGACAAGACTGAGTTCCTGCGAGCGGAAGAACCGGTATCCTGGCAGGAAGTCTCCCGAATTCGCACCGGCCAAAGTCACGTTGTTCCGGCACTGTGGGCCAACCTGCCCAGGCTCAATGCAAGGACTAAGGTCAAGATCCTGGATGTGGACGGTCCGGGCGTGGTCAGCATGCTGCACGTCTGCAACTTCGACCCTGGCAACGGATTCTCTGGGAATACCCCCGGTGCCCAATCCGTCGTCGTGCGAATGTTCTACGACAGCCAGACGACACCGGCTGTCGAAATGCCGTTGATGGACTTTCTGGGTGACATCCAATGCCAGAGTGCGCTCTTCAACACGGTCTACTTCACCAAGGTCAAGCACTCGCACAATTTCCGTTTGCCCATGCCGTTCCGCAAGCACATTACGATCGAACTGGAGAACCCGTCTGCCGAGAACTTGGCCGCGTACACCGACGTCCAATCGCTGGAGTCCCGCCTTTAGGCGGCATTTACCGGCTAAAGCCGGGACGCCAACCTCAGACTTCCTTGCCTCAGGCGAGTAGCCTGTGCGGGTTGATTCTTGGAAAAGGCCGGGGATTGCGGGACGAGCATGGTCACGGACGACCAACCGTCAAGAGGCGGATGCAGACTGCCGGGGATTCTGCGA
>JANXQG010000097.1 GCA_025356915.1 Planctomycetota bacterium
GACACTTATTGAAGCGCCGGTCCTTAGCACTTCGCCACCTTACGATCGAGGCGATCGAGCCCGTTTTCTCCCTTGACCCAAAACCCCTGCTTGCCTAAACTGCCACTCGGGAGAATTGGCTCATCATGAACATCATTGACCGCTACCTGCTTCGGCAGTTTTTACAGAATTTTGTGATCTGTTTCATGAGCTTGATGGGCGTGTACGTAATTTTTGATGCGTTCTCAAATCTTGAAGCCTTTATGAGTGTTGCCAAGGGAATGGCACTGATGAAAGTCCTCGTCGCGTATTACGGCTATCAGTCGCTGTTTTTCTTCGACCGCATTAGCCCCCTATTGGTGCTGATGTCGGCCATGTTTACCATGGCGTGGATCCAGCGGCATCACGAAATGACGGCCCTGATGGCGGCGGGGATCTCACGGATCCGCGTGGTTGCGCCGGTGATCGTGGTCGCCGTGGTCATCATCTTGCTAACGGTGATCAATCGCGAGGTCATGATCCCCAAGCTCAAGGATCAGCTCGCAAGGCGGCCTTCCGACCTCAGAGGCAAGGTGGTCCAGGAAATACTACCGCAGTACGACAATGCCACCGACGTGCTGATCGAGGGAAGATGTGCGATTATCGATGAGAAGACGATTGAGTCGCCATTATTCATCGTGCCCGCTTACAAGCCATCCTTGTGCGAGTATGGCAAGCAGTGGTCGGCGGCCTCGGCGCATTACTTGCCGGCCAAAGAGGGTCGGCCGACGGGCTATTTGCTCAGGGAAGTTACCGAGCCGAAGAACCTGTCGCAACGTCCGTCGCTTGCACTCGATGGCCGGATCGTCCTGATGACGCCTCGCGATTATCCCGACTGGCTCAAGCCCAACGAGGCCTTTGTGGTCAGCGACGTAACGGTCGACGAGTTGACCGGCGGCACGGTCTTACGGCGGTTTGCCTCGACCGGCGAGTTGATCTGGGCCTTGAAAAACCACAGCGTCTATTTCAGCCCTGACGTGCGAGTCACCATCCACGCGAGGATATTGCAGCCTTTATTGGACATCACGCTTTTATTTCTCGGCCTACCTTTGGTGGCGGCACGCGACAATCGCAATGTGTTCATGGCCATTGGCCTCTGCATGGGCTTGGTGTCCCTGTTCTTCATGGTGGCGATTGCCTGCCAGCAGTTAGGCGCGAATTGCCTGATCAGCCCCTCGTTGGCTGCCTGGATGCCGTTGATGATTTTCGTGCCCGCCGCCGTCGGTATGTCCACGGCCATGTGGGAACGTTAGATAGCTTAAATGGTGGGGCTCGCCTGCGGCTCGTCCCACCCTACAATTGTTCGCGTTCTGCACATGGAACCGGAAGAGCCAAAAGGGCCATCACGGACCCTAGCGGCTATGGTACGGCGGCAAGGCTTATCGAGCTACTTTATCTCACGCTGCGTAAGATTGAACATCGGCTTCAACGCCAGTTTTTCCAGCGATCCCTTTGTCGCCGGGCACATGCCCATGGCCACATGCAGAACAAGCGGCTCAGGCTCGAAAACCATCGATTGCACGGTACGCGAGCCCAAGTTCACCTCATCGAGCTTCCTGAATACATCGGCCACGCCAAGCTTCTCGATGGCCGCAGCCTTGGAAAGCATCGCATATCGCGGGCAGGCATTCCACCTTGGCCCAAAACCGAGTGACTCACTGCGAAAGTGGTTCGTGTTCACGCAAATGCCATCTCTGCCGCGGCGCAGTGCGACATTCTTGGGTGTAATCTCCAGCACGCCGGAACTTTGGCGATCGCAAACAGCCAGGCTGAGGATTGTGGATCGCTCGGTCTTTTGCAGTAGTATTTCAGCTTCTTCAATCGTCTTGCATTCCTCCAGAATGTGGCGGAAAGCGAGCGCGTAGGGCATGCCTTTGAGGTTCAACATTGGCGCGCCGTCGGCAGTCGCGTGAACTTCATGCACGGCCATTGCCAAGCCCGCATCATTCATGCCGGAGATGCACCCGATTACTCCCGGAAAGCCGATGGTGGCGAAGGCATGTTTTCCCTTGGGCCGATGGATAGTGATCAGCCCATAGCGATCGAGGACTCCCAGAGTGTAGAAGTCGAGATTTCGGCCGAAAAGTATGCCACCCGTCTGGCTCTTGCTTGGTTCGACCATGAGCGAAGAACAAGCAAAGCCACCCCGATGTAGGTCCATAATCGTGTTGGCGACCGTAAGCAGATCAAGCGAGATGCCGGATTTCACGGCGAAACTCTGTAGCTCATCGCGATGGGATTTCGTGGCATGGGACATCAATGTGCGGGCCGTTTCGACGCATTTCTCCCACTCTTGGCCGCGGCCACTGAGAGTCATTAATTGCCGAGGATACGGGGCGAGAACCTCGACCACGGCACCAGTCAACGCTGCCTCCTGCCGCCCCATTTCTTCGGGCGTACCCTCAACACTCAGCACGGGCAGATGGTTGATGTACTTGAGTTCTCCCTTCTCGAAGCGGCCTTCCTGGAAGGGCAATTTATTCGCCGCCGAAGCCGTAGTGGCGACAGCGAGAAGAAACAACAGCGTACAAAACCAACGTCGATTCGTGAGCATCAGGAATCCTCCGGTATTTTCACTCATCGGATTCATTATAACGACCTCGCTCCCCAAATGGTGAAAATTGCTCCGAAGGGCAATGATTACCGGTAGCATTAACGCTCGCTGCGAAGCGGTCGTGTCACTTCGCCAGCCGTCAAAACTATGTGCGGCCGTTGCGAGACTTCGTTGGGCTGCACGGCAACCCGTACCCCATAGACCCGCTGGATCGCCTCTTCGGTAATGACTTCCGCGGGCGTGCCCACCTCCGCCACGCGACCGCTTTCCAAGAGTACAAGCCGGCCGCAATACTCGGCGGCCAGATTCAGATCGTGAAACACGGCAATGACGGCCAGGCCGCTGACGCGATTCAGCTTGGCAATCAGATCGAGAATCGACAACTGGTGCGAAAGATCGAGATGATTGGTTGGCTCATCGAGCAGAAGAATCCTTGGCTGCTGGGCCAGGCACATGGCGATCAACGTCCGCTGCCGCTCGCCGCCGCTGAGGGCCGTGACCGGCCGGTCGGCAAGGTGCAACACGTCGGCCAATTGCATCGCCTGCTCGGCTACGCGGCGGTCCTCGTCCGATTCCCGCACGAAACGCGAAAGGTGCGGGCTGCGGCCCAGCAAGGCCAGTTCGCGGACGGTGAAGTCCAGCTCGATCACCAGATCCTGCGGCAGGTAGGCCATCGTCCGGGCAAGACTCCGTTTGTCGATGGCATGAAGGTCACAACCGTCCAGCTGAACGCGTCCCTGACGTGGCTTGAGCGTGCCACATAAGGCTCGCAGCAGCGTCGTCTTGCCGCAGCCGTTGGGACCTAGCACACCCAAAAATTCGCCGGGCGCGACCGTGAGTGAAACGTCTTGCAAGGCG
>JANXQG010000302.1 GCA_025356915.1 Planctomycetota bacterium
CTGAGGAGATCGCTCTTGGATTGAGGCGAGTTAGGACCGGCGCTTCAATAAGTGTCGGACTTGGCCGTAGGACGGATTGCCAATCCGTCCTACGACAGTAATTGATGCGCCGGTCCTTAGCCACCGAGGTCACCGAGAACACAGAGAGAAAACAGGCAGGTTTCGGCATTTCATTCTGAATTTCCGGACAGATAACCATTGCCAACACTGCCTTCAACGCTCTTAGCACCGGGACTCCATTCAGCAAATATGGCCGTTTTACTTTGGGCAGCACCACCCTTGAAAACACTGTCGCGGGGGGGGTGTACCTTGCCGATAACTTCGGTCAGTTGTCGGTGCCGGTGCGAAGTTTATCTACGATCTCAACGGCACCAATGCCGGGCCGATCTCCTTCCTATCGAGTTCGCAGATGACAGGTACACCGCTTGCGGTTTCGCCCGTTCTGGAACCGAGCACGCTGGCTCTGTTGGTGGCCGGGCTGGTGGTTGGATTGGGAGCATGGCGGAGGAAGAAGGGATTGGGGATTAAGGTTAGGGATTGGAGAAGAGGAAGAAATAGATTTCAAATTGAACATTGAACATTAAATCATTGAACATTTGAATTCGGAGTTCGGCGAGGGTTCTGCCCTCACCCCCTGCTTCGTACGCTCCAACGCGAAGGGGTCAGGTCCATGTTTTCGGACAAGGATCTCTGGTGAATTCTATCCGTTCTCGCCGAAAAATGGACCTGACCCCGGACTTTGCAGTTCTCCTGGGCTTCGTACGAGGCGGCTTGCATTTTGGGATCTTATTGAGGATGATAGAGATCTTTCCGGCAACTCGCCGACAGCCGTTTCACCATCGATCTGAGGAGAATTGAAACATGAAGCGTTCCACTGGATTGTTGTTTTCTTGTCTAGTCTTGGCCGGGAGTGCCTGGCTGGCCCATGCCGCCTGGGGTCAGACTGCTGAGACCAAGGAGAAGACAATTACGATCACGAAAAGCCAATTTGACAAATACGTTGCCGATGCCGTGGCGGCAGACCGTGAAAAGGCCCCACGCGACAAAGATAAACCTGCTACCGATGAACAGGTACTCAAGCCTGAAAACTGGCACAAGGCGATCTTTAACAAGGCTGAGTATGTGATCTACACCGGGCCAGGTCAGGCCATGTTTCACCACTGGGTAGAGCCTACTGCTAAGCCGCCCGCAACGAAAAGTGGCGCTGCACCCACCGCACCCAGCCTACCAACAGCGCCTGCTAAAGGCAAATGAAAGGCTTCTGAAAGCAGTAGGGGTGGGCTTTAGCCCCAATACCGTTGAAATAGGCGCAAGTCACAGCTTCTGCTAAAGTTAGGGTTGGAAGTTCTACCCCTAGCAAGGAGGCTGTGACAATGGAGCAACAAGGACGTTGGCGGGCTAAAGCCCGCCCTGCAATTTACCTCACGGACTGCTTGGCGACCGGTTGTTGGCGATGACCACTACCGGCACGGCAATGGCTGTCGCAACAGCAGCACCGATGACGAGGGGGTTGCTGACGAAGTTCCTTATACTTCCGTTCCCAAGTTCCCCACGGATCGTCTCACCCGGCGTGACCAGCAAGACGCCCTGCTGGGCCGACGGAGGAGCGATGCCCGGCGACCAGAGCCGATAGACCTGGCGACCCTGCGGCATCACAACTTGGTAGACGCCACCGCGAACCCCAGAGATGGCAAAGGTGCCTTGGCGATCGGTCACGGCCGTCGCGACTTCGCGGTTCTGCACGTCCTGCAAGGAAACGCGAACGCCGTTCTGGGGGGCATTCTGACCATTGACCATCTGACCGACGAGCACGCCGCCGTCGCGGAGCGCAACATCAGCAATTTGCGGCGAGGGCAAAGCAGTTGCGTTGGCGGCCCATCCGGTTGTCGGCAGGCACGAACCAGCCAATGCCAACCAGACAATCGCCATTCTAAAGTGAGAAACACTCATAATGATCTGAACTCCGTCAAATCGGAAAGCTGTCGTTTTTTACTGAGCCTTTCCCAGGAGAGACACTTAGTGCCCGTCCACGCAATCGGTTCGGCTCATTGAAAAATTTCGGCCGTTCCTAAGTCCAGACTGAAGGAAAGTGTGAAGGAAATTCCATTTGCGAGCAATTGATCGATAACAGGGGGTTTTGCGCAAAATTTGCCAGCAATCGTTGTGGCCGAAACGCCGCCCAACCGAAGCCCCCCCCCCCCGGTCAGAGGGGTCTGGGGCGGCGATTTTCTGGGGCTGATTAATTGACGTCATGATGTCGCTACGCGACTCCACTCGACGATTTATCGGAAGTGTCCGACATAAAGGGTATCGAGTTGGGGCAAACGGTTGGCCAACCGCGTACTCATTCGGCCCGGTGGAGTGTTGTGTTGAATGTCGGCCAAGTATGCCTTGAGTTCTTCGCGAGCGGCCGGTGGTCCGAGGAGCATGAAATGAACCCAAGCCCAGGAATCGCGATACTCGGTTCGCCCCATCTGGGCAACTTCGACCTTGTTTTCGAGGGTTTGCAGCTTCGGAACCTCTCTCCTCCGGACATTCCGACGAACGCCGTCTAGTTGCGGGTGGCCTTGGGCCCTTTGTGCCGCACTAACCTCAAAGAACTGTGCCAGCCCCTCGTCGAGCCAGAGCGGCACGAGTGGCAGCGAGGCATGAAGCAAAGCATGCGTACACTCGTGACGCAGGTCGACTTCTACGTCCCGGCTCCAAAAGGCAAACACACGTCCAGGGCCTTGGTTTTTGACGTACAAGGCCTTGCGTTCCGGAACCCCGGGAAGGTAACGTTTCATATAGGCGGAATAAGTTGCCTTGTCGTGAAACAGATAGATTTCGATCGGTTCTTTTGCGGGCGCGACGCCCAGGAGCTGAACTAGATCGTTCTGTAACGAAGCTAAGCTGTCCAGGACGCCTTCCAGTCCGGCCAAGGAAAAGTCGGCCTGGCAAGTAAAAGGCCCCGTGATCCGCGCATCGGCCCAAGTTGCCGAATTACCGCATTTGCCGGAGACTTCCAGTATTACCAAAACAAGCAGTGTACTTCGCAGATATCGGATCATCGGCACTAGGCTTCCAACGAAAGTAAACCGGACTTTCTATGATAACCGGGGAAGCGGTACGGTATCCTGTCTCCCAAAAAGGATCAATGCCAGTCGTTCCGAGCGTGGAAAAGGTGTCAGGACTGGATATTCCGGGGACACATGACTAAACTATTGACATGATTGAGGAATCTGCTATTTTGGGGGCATGGCAAGACTAGCGAGATTGGTCATACCGGGCATGCCCCACCACGTTACGCAACGGGGCAACCGCCGACAGCAGACGTTCT
>JANXQG010000146.1 GCA_025356915.1 Planctomycetota bacterium
CTTGACCAAATTGCAGACAATTCTGCTCCCCGCTCCGCGCTTGCTGCGGCCAAAAGCAGTGGCACTTCGCAACTCATGAACGGCACCGGTTTCGCGGCAGCGGACGGCAATTCATCATCTGCCGGGGCATCGGCGGCCAGCAACTTCGAAGGCGGCCAAGTCCTGCCGAATCGCTCCGCCGGCCGAAAGGCTCCTGCGGCAACCGTCGTTCGTGTCAATGTCTCTGCGCTGGCCGTGCAGAACAGAGTCTTCGAGAATCTGTTGGCGTACCATGGGCTGGGTATCGACCAAAATCAGCGGCAGCAAATAGCTTCCCAGTCAGCGTCTCCGGCAGCCCGGAATGATGGCTCTCGAGCCTTCAAGAATGCAGGCAACCTTCAAGGCTCGACAGCCGGAGAAAATCCGCAAAGCGGAATCGGTTCTCGGTCCGCGAGCGGTCCGCTCGATCGCGGCAAGGACTTACAGCAGCAGTTGCCGGAGAACTTGTCGCAGAAACAGGTCGGAAACTCGCAAAACCAAAAAACACAATCCAATTTTGCAAACAATTCCAAGCCGATCGTCTATGAATTCGATGCCAGCACGGAGCAGCTTGCGATTCTCATCAAGCAGCTTGGCGAGAAACCCGATTCTTTCTCCATTTCGGAAATTGAAGTCGCGGCCTCGGCTTCGCAAACCATGAATTCGTTCTCTCAGAATTCCAGCGGCGGGATGGGCGGCGGAAAATTGACCAATCGTCCGGGCGAGCAGCAAAACAAAGCCGATGCCGGGGCTACCAGGCAGCATCTGGTCTTTGTTCTTCGCGTGGTTGATCGCCTGCCGCCTGCCGCCGGTCGCGCTTCTCAGGTGCCGGCAGGTGCCGTGCCGGCCAAGCAATAGGGATCAAAAAGATTGTAGGGGAAATGGTGGGGCTCGCTGCGCTCTCCGCCCCCCTACAATTAGCCGAAGACGCACCCTACTTAAAAGGCAAAATATTTGCTATCGCGTTTATCGACGGTATTTGGGTACAATCCGCTCGCACGGAGCGGAGCCTGGACGAAAAGCATTTCGCCGCAGAGTGTGGTTCTCGGTAGGGTTCCCTATCGGAAGATTGCCGCTCAATTCTTTTGCAGGCATGTATCCTTATGGATGGGCCCTTATTTCTTGGGGTGGACGTTGGTTCTACCACGCTGAAGGCAGTACTCCTTTCGGTTGATGGTAAAGTGCTTCACCACCTGTACCTGCGCATGCAGCCGCAGTCTCAGGCGGGCTTCGAGTGTGCCGGAAGTTGTCGGATATGCGGTCGGTGCAACCTTGGCGCCGTAGCCAAGACTCTAAACGATTTTCTCGCTCAGGCCGGCACCAGCCAGGACCAGGTCGCGTACACGGTGGTCACCGGCAGCCAGGTGGTCGATGAACTTTCTCGTTTTGTACATTTCGACACCTTTGTCAGCGAGGTATCGGCACACATTGCCGCGGCATCCCATTACTATCCCGATTGCCGGGCGGTTCTGGACGTTGGTGGACAAGACAGCAAAGCCATGTTGTTCGATGACGCCATGCAGATTTGGGTGGCGAAGATGAGCGGCATTTGTGCCGCGGGCACGGGCGCGTTCCTGGACAGCGTGGCGGCAAAACTGAGCGTACCGGTCGAAGAGCTGGCCAACCATGTGAACTACAACTCGACCCTGGAGCTTTCTTCGGTCTGCGCCGTGCTGAGCGCGACCTCGGTCAATAAGTTCAAAAATCGCTATCCTCTTGGCGACGTGATTGCCGCTGCGTGTCGCGCTCAGGCCAGAACGATCGTTTCCGGCGTGGGCAACCTGTTCCTCAACTATGAGGGAACGATTGTTTTCCAGGGAGGGGTCGCGTCGAATGGTGCCGTCGCGCACTATCTTGAGGCGATTACGGGCAATCGCATCCTCATACCGGAACTTAATCAGGTGATGGGGGCACTGGGAGCCGCTCGGATCGCCCGCGATTCCTGGGCGCAGGAAGGCACTTCGACGGAGCAAGCTGCCAAGTCGACACAAGAACCGCGGATCGCGATTTGGCAAGCTCCGTCAAGTTCCGTTCGCTCGGTCAAGAAATCGGCAGCCATGCGGACTCGTCTTACACGGCAGGAGTTCTTGTCGAAGGGCAATGCCCCCTTGGTGTGGCGCAATCTGTTCTTCCCCACGGAGATACTGAATGCGTTGGGTGTCCGCATCTTGACGCTGGAAACCTATGCCGCGTTGCACGCTCGGAGTGGCAAGAGGCTCCAGAAGATGTTCGATAAGGCGGCACGCAAGGGATTTTCTGCTGAAACTTGTTCGTTCCTTCGCGTTTTGGAAGGTGACGATCGCCTGCCGAAGCCGGACTTTGTTGTTGGCACGAGCGAACCCTGCCAGCAGGGCGAGAGAGTGCTTGCCGATCTCGTGCGAGATGCGGGTTGCACGGATCGCTATCATCTCTTGCACACGCCAATTCATCAAAACGACCGATCCGTTGAGAGCATCGCAGCCGGACTGGAGGCGTCGGTCGCCCATCTGGAGCGATCACTCGGCATGAAAATGGATTCGGGACGGCTGAGGAATGCGTGCGAGCTATCCAACGAGGCTCGCGAGATTGCGATTCAGTGTAACCATCTGCGGTCCACAAGTCCCCCGTTGCTCCGCGGCAGCGAGGCCATTCTGTTTGCGAACATGTTCTCGCAACTGTGGGGCAAGAAGGATTTGGTGGAGCTGCAACAGATGTTTCTCGAAGAACTGCTGGAGGAAAAGAAGTCGGTGGAGCGAGAGACCGGGATCGACGATACGCACCGGCTCGTATGGCTTCACCTGCCGCCGTTCTACAGCAGTTCACTGATGGATTTCATCGAGCTGACCTGCAATGCGCCCGTGGTATTTGAAGAAGTGAACTTCGTGGGTTGGCAGAAACTCGACCCGGAAGAACCGTATCGTAGTCTCGCGCAGAAGTTGCTGACCGTCGGTTTTCTCGATCCCGAGCTGCGAGCGGTAAAGATCCGGAACTACGCCTTCGAGGCAAAGATCACTGGATTTTTGCTGTTTAACCACATGTTCGGTCGATGTTCGATGGCCGACAGTTGCTTTGCCAAGCGTCTGCGCGGCGAGCTTCAGACGATCGGCGTGCCACTGCTGATACTGGATGGCGACTGTCTTGACGAAACGATTGATCCGTGCAGCACGAATACCAAAGTAAGGGCATTCATCGAAGCACTCAATCAGAAGAAATTCGGCAGTCTGTTTGGTGATTGCAGTAGGCATGGTCGGCAGAGTGTTGCCACGAGAGTGCGCAAAGCGGCCTGATCCGGATTATTCACTACCAATTGCCCAGCCTCTTGCCAAAATCTTGCCACTCGCTGGATTATCGCGGTTTTAGCACTTGTGGGGACGCTAAAAAACTGGCAAAAACAAAAAAATGCGACTGGATCACTTGACTTCGCACTATTTCAGCGTATTGTACAATGATAGCGGTGTGTATCGGCATACACACTCAGCGGTTTGTGCAAGGGCGAAAACGAGGAGGCTCTGGCAAGAGGGCGAAGGAACGTGTGATGTTAGTGTTGTCTCGGAAAAAGAACGAAAGTATTGTCATTAACGATGACATTACCATCGTGGTCGTGGAAATTCGTGGGGACAAGGTCCGGCTCGGTATTGAAGCTCCTAAGGAGGTTCCAGTCCATCGTCGCGAGGTTTTTGAAGCGATTCATCGCAATGAACCTGTCGTAGGCGAAAAGGCCGTCACCGAGAGCGAAAACCCTGGAACTGCCGACCAAGTATGAACTTACGTCTCCCCGTCCACGAGAATCGTCTACTCACGCAACTCTATTGAGGCTTGGTCGTCCTTCTTCTAGTTCTCCTGGGGTAGAGATGGTTGTGATGGAGAGCGTAACGCTCGGGAGAGCGTGTTGCGCCATCGTGCCGTCTGGGCCGCGCATGGGGATGTGGCTGGCAGGTGCTGTTGTGTGCCGCTCAATCTTTCCACGCATGAGGTGGTAAGTCCAGCCGAGGGTCCGCCGGAATGTATGGAGAAGCCCCCAAATACCAAATGCCTGCACTGCCGCGTCGCCCAAATATGCCCGCAGTTTGCGTGTCAGCCAGCGTTTGAAGTCTTTCCGTGACCGCTGCTGCCCTGCCACGGCCGGTGGCCAGGTCTCGGCGTCGGCCAGAGGGATCCTACTCTTGGAGCAGATCAGGGCGAACAGCAATCGGAGTGGGTTGAAAAAATAAGTGTAGGCTGCCAATAGATTGAGTTGCTTGATCCACGGACGCGGGTTTCGAGAGGCAATCACGTGCATTCCGCTCCTCATCGACGGCTCTACGGGCACTCCGTCAACGCTTTTATAGGCGATTCCCGAAGTGAAGGCATCTTCGTAGGATTTCGCACCCGGAGAGGGAGTTAGCATCAGAACCTGCATATAGAGGGCACCAGCTTTTCGTAGAATCCCCAGTTGATTGAGCAATCCTTGGTTCCCCCGCCAAGTATAAAGCGGTTGGGCGTCGTGGTGCATGAGCATGGGGACGGGAAAGATACCATTCTCCCGGAGAAGGTGGAATGTTTCGACCGTCCGATCTTGGTTCTGGCCTTTTTTGACCAGCGCACCGCTCATATCTTCCACGCCAAGCCAAAGTGCCCAAAGTCCTGCTTTGCGGACCAAGGAAAGATGCTCTTGCATTTTCAGCGTGTCCTGAACCGTCGCCTCGGTGCCCCAGCGGATCTTGCAGTGCGGCCGGGAGCTGGCATGCACTTTGTGAGCCAGCGTTTCAACAATCTCCATCGCCCGCCGCCGGTCGGCAAAGAAGTTGTCATCCGTTCCGAAAAAGAGCCGAATGTCATACTCGATAAAGATGCGTTCGATCTCATCCGCAATCCTCTGGCCGCTCTTGCCGCGGTGTTGTCGCTGATTGTAGGCCGGGATGGGGCAGTACGGACAACTGAAGCGGCAGCCCTGGGTCATGACGATCGATGCGAGACGGGTATGTTTGCGTACTTGGCCGGCTGGAATCGCGACTGGACCGAGCGTGGCGAGGCCACTCGGCGGCTCGAGAAGGCGAAAACCCAATGCTGCATGGGGCAATTCGTCGAGATCGCCCAGCAATCGCTGGATGCCTGTGTCAACCAGTTCCTCGGCCACTCCCGTGGCATTCGTCTTTGCATAGACCAAGCCTGGAATACCATCGAGTGCCCCGCTATCGCGTGCTCGCACGAAGGCCGACCGCATCGGTTCATTGCCGGCGCGGACCGACAACAAGACCTCCAGCAAGCTTAACAGCACATATTCCTCGCCGGTCACGACAACGTCGGCCCCCCAAGGATGATCGGGATCGGTGCTGAAAACGCTCCACGGCTCGTAGATGACCCTGGGACCACCCGCGATGATCAGGGGGCGGTGGGCCGGATCGATACGGCAGGCGTCGCGGATCATGGCATCACACTGGCCCGCGTGGAGTGCCATGCTGGAAACCATGAAGAGGTCCGGTAGATGTCCCTCTAGCCGCATCTGCGACGGCCGAAAGTTCCGGTTCCACTGCTGGAGCACGATGCGGGTTTTGGGAAACCCGACATCGACCATCGCCGCCCCGATGGCACGTACGCCAGCCGGTGCCATTTTCGTGTCGGCGTAGAAGAACGGCAGCATTTGCGTGCGATGATCGAACGCGCTGACGATCACGGTCGTCAGATCGTGCTGGGCGGCGCAGTTCCGCAAGCTACTTCGTAAGCGGGTCATCTCGCCCGGCTTGAGCAATTCATCGCCATGATCGCGACGGGGAAGTTCCATAAACATTTACCTCGGGTGCCATGCCTTTTAACAACCACCCGCCAGAATATCAAGTAGGTCAGGCTTTCCAGCCTGACGTTG
>JANXQG010000174.1 GCA_025356915.1 Planctomycetota bacterium
GTTAGGAGTTAGGAGTTAGGAGTTAGGAGTTAGGAGTTAGGAGTTAGGAGTTAGGAGTTAGGAGTTAGGAGTTAGAAGGGTGCGGCCGAGCGCAGCGACCACAACCTGCGGCTTAGGACCGGCGAATCAATAAGTGTCGGGTTTTCGGAACGTACAGTTATTGATTCGCCGGTCCTAAGATCCATCGACTACAGCCGCTCGAGCCTTCGCAACTGGCAACGGTACCCACCATGAACCACATTCGCCAAACATTGCTTTACGTCGGAATCTGCTTTTCACTGACCGTATCGGCACAAGGCTTCGATGAGGCACCGGCCAAGGAGAAAAATGGCAAGCCGGCTGCGGGAAAGGCGGCCAGAGACGGTAAAGCCGGGGCTGCCGGGAAGTCCGTCAACCTTGGGCCGCCGGAAGACCCCGTGGTAACGGCTTTGTTGGCCGCGAATTCGACCACGCCATCGGAGATTTTCAGTACGGCGCAATTACTGCTTCAAGCAGGGCGGCCGGAGTTGGCCAAGGGATTCCTGAAAAAAATCCTGGATGCGAAGCTCGATGATGGCCAGTGGACGGCCTTGGTCGACGAGTTCCATACGCCCGCCTTCACCGATCTGGCCAATCGGATCGAATTGCGGCCCGAGAGCGAAGAGTTGATCCACACGGCTCTGAGTGCCGTCAATCGCCGCTTGCACGACCCAGCCCGGATCGACGAACAGATCAAGCAATTGCAGGATCCGTCGCAGGAAGTTCGCTCACGGGCACGTGGGAGTCTGCAAGGCGCACGCGGTGCCGGCGTGAATGCTCTGATTGCCGTGCTGGCCGATCCGCAGCGGGCTGCGGAACATGCCACCGTCCGCGCGGGCTTGGTCGCCATGCGAGGCGACGCCATCGATCCCTTGGCCGATGTCATCGAACGCGCAGAACCGGAATTCATGATCCAGGCCATTAAGGCCCTGGCGGACATGCGGGCTACCCAGGCGACCGTTTATCTTTTTGTTCCGGCCTTATCCGAAGAGAGCGACGTTCGGGTCCGTGCTCCGGCGCGTGAGGCGATTGTGAAGTTGATGGGGCAATTACCCAGCAAGGCCCAGGCGGCTCAGCAATTGTCTGATTTGGCGAGAAGCTACTTTGCCGGCAAGCAGAGGATGCGGATCGATGTCGATGGCCGCGTGACACAGTGGATGTGGGATCCGGCAACCAAACAATGTACGTCGAGAAATTGTGCGCCGGATGATGCCGCGAGGGCGGTTGCGGCCCGATTGGCTCGTGCTGCTCGGTCGCTTGCTCCAGACAACCGTCAGGTTCAGACGTTGGCTTTGGCCGCCGAACTGGAGCAGGCCGCCTACGATCGTGGACTCGATAAGCGGTTGGACTTCGACAAAGATCCGACCGTGCGCGAGATCGCCACATTCGATTCCCGGACGATCGAGGGCGTACTCGCCTTCTGCCTGGCCGAGAATCATCCGGCGGCTGCGCGAGCGGCTGCCGAAATCCTAGGCAGGACGGGCAAGCCACAAGATTTGCTACAGGGTGGAAGCGAAGCATCGCCGTTGGTGCGCGCCGTGCGAAGCCCCGACCGGCGGTTGCGAATGGCCGCAGCGGAAGCGATTGTGGGCTTGCAGCCGAAAAATGTCTTTGCCGGTTCGAGCCATCTGCTGGAGTCGCTTGCCTACCTAGCCGCGTCGAGCGGTGGTCGCCGGGCACTGGTCGTCAGCTCCAACACCGAGACGTTGGAGGAGTGGATTGGCGTGCTGAAGTTTCGCAACATCGTTTCGGATTCGGCGAACGCAGGTCGTGAGGCGGTGCTTATGGCCTTGCGTTGCCCCGATTACGAGTTCGTCCTGATCGACATGGCGACCTTAGGTCCGCCGGCGGAAGAAATCGTGCAGCAGCTTCATCAGGACTATCGCACGGCCAGCTTGCGGATCGGACTGGTTGCGCGCGCCGGTTTCTTCAAGCGGGCCGAGCGGATCGCGGACGAAGATCCTTTGGCGATTGCCTTCTCACAGCCCATTGATGCTGCTGCGGCCCGCTGGCAATTGGGCCAACTCATGGCCCTGACACCACGAGAGTTTGTCGGTTTTTCCGAGCGGCAGGATCTGGCCGTGCGGGCTTTGAACTGCCTGGCAAAGCTGGCTGGCGCGTCCGGCAATCTCCATGACATGCGCCGGGTGGAAGATGCGGTGCTGGCCGGTTTGAGGGTACCGCGATTAAGCGGTCACGCCGTTGCCGTGCTGGCAAACCTCGGCACGCAGGTGAGCCAGCGGGCCTTGGTTGATTTGGCCAGTCGTTTCGTCAATCCGATCGCCGTTCGCCAAGCCGCCGGCATCGCGTTTGGTTTCAACGTGCAACGATTCGGCCTGCTACTGGGTCCAGAGGCGATTCGTGTGCAATATTCACGCTACCATGAGAGTGCATCGCAGGACTTGGCTACGCAACAAGTGCTGGCATCGATCCTCAAAACGATCGAGTCGCGGGCCACACCTTCGCTCCTGGAGGCGGCGAAGAAAGGTGCCACGCCGGAGAAGCCGGCCCAACCGAAGCGGCCGGGTGCGACGAAGGACAAGGCCCAGAAATAAGAGATAATTGACGAGGAAAGAGGAGCTAGGACCGATCATGGTTGCAACTACGGCTTGACCGTGAAGTCGATCGACGACTGGCCAACCTTGCGTCCTAATGTGTCTTCGATAGTGAGTTGCAAGGTATAGCGTCCTGGAATCAGACGGGGCAGGTAATAGAGTTTGCTGACGAAGAAGTCGTGCCGCTCTGTCTGGTAGTATTCTTCGGCAGAGGTCGAACCATAGTCGGCCATTCGATTGCCGCGGTTGTCGAAGATCTGGCCGTTGATTTTCACGGACCAGTGATATCCTTTTGCTGACGATTCAATGTGGAGGTTATCGATTTCGGCGTAAAGCAACACTTTTTGGCCTGGGATGAATTCGGTGTTCTTCAGGGCATCGAACGAGCCAAAACGAGACACTTCGGTGCAAAATGTCAGGTTGCGAACGGCCAGCGGCGCGGTCTCGCCCAATTGCGTCAAGGCCTCGCTCAGGATCCGCTTGGTCGCGGCCGCGCGGCGAGCCATGTCAGGCATTTTCCCCGCATCCATCCAGGTTGATATCCCGTAGATTTGCGAGGACCAATAGTCCTGAGACGCTTGGGGCGCTGTCGGCAGCGGACGCATGGCATCGTCGCGGCGACCGGCCAAGAGATAGAGCATGCGGAGCCGAGCTTGCAAGGCGATGTCGCTTTCGCTCTTCGATCCAGCCTTTGATTCCTGCTCGATCGAGCGGATGGCAGCAGTCAGGTGGGTCTGCCAGTCGGCCTCGGAAAGCGGCATGGTACCGACGGCGGGAGCAACGATGCCAATCGGCACGACGGCGCTTGCGGATACCTCGCCGCGAGTTGCCGCCAGTCGCGCTGCGGTCGATGGAGGCTCCGGTGGTGTGGCAATGGCTTCGCTTGGTTTTCCAACGGCGGTTGCGGCAGTGATCGAACGGGCATCCATTCCGCCCATCACCGGAGACTCCGGTGCCAAGGCCAATCGGTTGTCCTGGTTGACGATCGAGAGCAAATTGGGCTGCGGCACCAAAGCCGCCGAGGGTTCACTCCCCTCTCCCTTCGGGAGAGGGGAAGACAACTTACTCCCCTCACCCTTTGGGAGAGGGGCAGGGGGTGAGGGCGATTTCAGCTCGAAGCGGGCTTCTTGCTCACCCGTAACCGTTGACTTCTTTCCCGGATCGTCTCGCGGTGCCGCCGAGTCCATGTTTTCATTTTTTTGTTTCTCGGCCTCGCGTTGTTCTTCGCGACGCTTATATGCGGCTTCGGCCCGGAATGTTTTCAGAACCACAGGCCAAAGGCTGGGTTCCACTTGTTTCAGATCGGCCATTAGTTTGTCTTGTGCTACTGGATCGAGCGCCCCGACCTGCTGAAGCTCAGTCATCACCTGCTGTAGGGATTGGGCATCGGTCTGAGGGGCGGCCGGGCTACCGGAAGATTTGGGTGGCGCGAGCGAGCTTGCCTTGGCATCGCTTGAAACCTGTTTTGCAGGGCTGCTATTGTGCGAACCCCAGGGCCAGGGGGTGGTTGCACAGCCAGACAGCAACGCAAAACCCATAGCCGCAATGGCCAAGGTTCTACGAATTTCGGTCCGGTGATTGAAGCGACGGTCGTCCATGCTACCCATAGACCACGTTGAAAATACCCATACAATAGGGGGCGGATTGTAATGAAAAGCCCAAGAACGTACAAGGGGAAATCCCCGGAAAAATCCATAAAAACGAAGCGAAACGTTCTTGCCACAGGTTGACGCATTAGCCGCATCCTCGGTACTGACTTCCTTTTTCGCCGGTTTCGCCTATAATGCGTGCTATTCAAATAGCCAATGAACGACCTGGGATTGGAGAAAAGCCACGGACGGACTGCGAATAGGAATTGGCCACGACACCCACCGGCTTCGCCACGGCGGACCGCTGAGATTGGGAGGAGTCGATATCCCCCATGACCGGCAAATGGTCGGCCATAGCGATGCCGACGTGCTGTTGCACGCCATAACAGACGCCATCCTGGGGGCGGCTGCATTGGGCGACATTGGTCAGATGTTTCCGGATACCGACCCAGCCAACCGCAGTCGCGACTCTGCCAAGATGCTTAGCGCCGCCCTGGATGCCGTGAAGGCGATTGGATTTCGGATCATCAACATCGATTGTATTGTCTTTGCTCAGCGGCCCAAGCTCCTCCCCCATCGCCAAACCGTTCGCGAGCGGATCGCCGACATCTTGCAGATCGAGCCAGAGCGGATCGGGCTCAAAGGCAAGACAGGCGAAGGCCTGGGGCCAATCGGGTTAGAAGAAGCTATCTCGGCGGAATGCGTGGCACTGTTGGAGAAAAAATAATCGAATACAAATCAGAGTTCTTTGGTAGACACGCGTGCCGAACACGGGGTGCAATCGTGAGGCGATCACAGTAAACTTAACTTCCAAGTTCTAACCCCACAAGAAAAGAGTATTAAGTCATGCGAGCAAGAATGGGCATTATTTTCGGGATTCTTTTGATTGGTTTCGGATGGATTGGCTCGGCGGGAGCTGAAGAGCCGAAAGTGGAGCAAGCCGCTCCCAAAACGATTTTATTCCTGGGCGACAGCATCACCAGAGCTGGCGGTTACGTTCGGATAATCGAGGCCGGACTGGGAAAGCAGGCACCGCCGAACTCATGGCGGGTGGTGAATCGCGGACTCAGCAGTGAAACGGTCTCCGACCTTAGCGAGGCCTACCACCCGGGGCGGCGGCCCTGCGTGCTCGCACGGCTTGACAAGGAGCTTAAGCAATACAAGCCCAACTGGGTTGTCGCCTGCTATGGCATCAATTGCGGAATCTATCATCCTTTCAGTGAAAAGCGGTTCGCAGCCTATCAGGCAGGCGTCGAGACATTCATCAAGAAGGTGCATGCTACCGGTGCCCGCGTGATTTTGCTCACGGCTCCGCCCTATGCCTTCTCAGGCCCGTTTCCCGCGGGGAGCGACGAGGCGGCTAAAGAAGCCATCGTGGCTAAGGCGGATGCCGAAGCGGAAGCGGAAGCGGCGAAGAACCCGAACAAGTTTGGCTATAGAACGCCGTATCCATACTACGATTATGTCATGGCACGCTACGCTAAGTGGCTGCTGACGCTCAATGGCCGCAAGGATGTCTGGGTGGTTGACCTGCGTGGAGCGATGCTTCCTAAAGTTAAGGAGGCCCACGGCGGAGATCCGATCCATCCCAACGGCCTTGGCCACGCTCTTATGGCGGAAGCATTTTTGAAGCAATGGCCAACCATCCAGACGCAAGCCAAGTAGAAAAAGGTAACAACCATGCGAATGCTATCCAGCGCGTTTTCGATGATCGTCTTGGCCATGATCACCAGCCCGACTGTGTGGTCCGGCGAAATCGGTACGGAAGAGCGAACCTCATTGCGAACCACCGCTAAAGTCCCGACCAGCTTCACGATCCGTGACGGCACCCGCACGGTTTTGGAGTATCGTACGATGGCCTCGCCCATAAAGCCCTATGTTCGGGAACTGAGTACGCCCGGCGGCGCGCAGATTCTCCGCGATTCACCGGCCGACCACAAGCATCATCATGGGTTGATGAAAAGTGGAGCAACGCGAAATAGCGGCTACTTTCCGATGCAGAAACGGCTGAAGATGTGGTCCAACACGTCTTCGGTGTAGACCGCGCCGGCCACCTTGCCAAGTTCGCTCAAAGCGATGTGGACCTCGGTAGCGATCAATTCCTCGCCGAGGCCCACGCGCACGGCCTCATGGGCACGTTCGAGCGAAGCGCCGGACAACCGCAACGACTCGCTGCAACGCACCGCCGTGC
>JANXQG010000188.1 GCA_025356915.1 Planctomycetota bacterium
GTATCCGACGATGTGTTCCATGGGTTCCTGGTGGCGTTTCACGCGAACCCGCTCGATTTCCTTCTCCTTCATCTTACGGCTGGCACTGGCGATTTCGCAGTTGCCGTCGACGAGGCTGGCGATGCCGACGCCCGTGCCACCACCGGAGACCTGGATCATGGCCTCGGGATGCGTCGCATGATAGTTTTCCGCCCAGCCTTGGGCCAGGTTGACCATCGTATCGGAGCCTTCAACGCATACTCCTTCCGCGGCTGGGCGACAGCCCGCCATGGCCCCCAGCAGCAAGCTGCCGACCAACCATCCCACCCAGTTTTCTGATTTCCTTGGAAGCATATTCATGGTATCAGAAAATGGTAGCAGTTGATGAATGGAGTGTCAAACGGTGGACGAAATTAGCAGGGGTCGTGTTTTCGGAGCAGTGCGGTGGCTTGCCAGCCTTTCCTCCAATGCGGCCAAACCTGCACCAACACGCTTTCCAGCCGTTTTGAAAAGCGGTAGCAAGCTACCCCACTCCAAACGGCCGGTAACTTGTCCAATTGCTGAAATAGTCTTTAGAGAATCACCACGCCGACTTCCTGCAAAAAATGAAAGATGGCGGTTTGAGGGGCGTGGTGATCGCCCAGATCGACCAGACCCAGGACCGAAGTTCCCAAGAAAACGCCCGCCAGAAGCTCGCCTAACACCGCAGGCTGGCCGATCCATCGGGCCGCAGTCCCCAAAACCCGGGAGACAGCCAGCACGATTGCCAGAATGCCCAGCATTTGAACGATTTGATGTGAATCCATGGTCAGTTCCGTTGCAGATCGCAATTACTGCGATTCTAGTCCGGATTATTCATAAACGGTAGGGTGCGTGGAACGAACTCCCAGAGATCTTAAAAATAAACCTCACTTGCCAGCCAGAATCAGATCGAGGCGTTGGCTGTGTTCCTTCGGAGAGAGATTGCCTCCTTCAATCGACATCCAACCGTTGTAGCCAATATCGGCCAGAGCCGCGCGGACGGCTGGCCAATCGACGCTGCCGTCACGGATATTGCAGAAGTTGCCGCCACGGCCGTTCAAATTCAGCTTGAAGTCCTTCACGTGGCACTTGACCATCAGCTTGCCGAGCGTGCGGATCCATTTCTGCGGCGGCGAGTACTTCACATGGTTGCCAATGTCGAAATAGGCCCGAACCCAAGGATTATCAAACGAGGCGACAAAATTCTGAAAGAACTCGGGCGACACCCACATGTTGTTCCAGACATTCTCCAGAGCAATGATCACGCCTGCCTTCTCCGCCACGGAAATCAGGCGTTTGACCGCCTCTCGTGAGGCATCGGCCGAGCGGTTGTGGTTGGCGATGTAATCGGTAAACGGCATGTTGTCGCCGGAAACAACTTGCTTCAGATGCCCTGTGGTGGGATCAAAGCGGATATCGAACTCCCACGCCTCGGGCATTTTTCCGCCGATGCGGCAAGGGACCAGAAGCACGGTATCGGCCCCGTAAGCAGCCGCCGCATATAGCGCGGTTTCCATCGTCGCAAGATCGCCTTCAACCGCGGAAGGATTGTTGAAATTGGCCCAGCCGTACAGGACGCCATGGATCCGCATGCCGAGTTTCTCAGCGATCTTGCGGGCGGCAGCCGCCTTCGCGGGCGAGGCACCGCGATCGGTCGATTCCATGCCCTCAAAACCGGCTTCTTTCCATTCCTTCAGCAATGCCTCACTCGGAACGCCGATCAGTGCCTTATGGGGTTGAGTCTTCGGAGTACCTGCCCAACTGCCATGGGCCAGCACGTTCGTCGCGCCCGCCGCAACCGTAGCAATCAGGAAATCACGTCGATTCAAGGAATGCATGGCGAATCTCTTACTTGGGACAGGGCGTGACCGTGATGATGCCGACGTCGATGAACTGGCCGCCGACGGTCTGATGGCAATGGACGGCGAAGATATTCTTGCCGGGTTTCAACGCAGCCGCGCCTTCGGGCGTCATGGCTATCTCTTCGTAGTCGGAGGCGAATCCGCCAGCCTTACCGGCCAACACGCCATTGATGTACACCTCGACATCCTCATCTTGATCCTTCCTTGGTTACGGCAGCAGGGGAAAACTTGCCGCTATTCGCCGCAGCGGCCCGCTCGGGGATCACTTTGTGTACCTCGCGATCATAGGTCAACAACCCATTGCACTCGGTCTCCACGTCGGTGATTTGCGTGTAAATACAGGCACTCAGGCCAGATTTATCTTTCAGCGTCCAGGCTTTGCGGAGTAAATTTTCGTAATTGCGGGTCAGATCCTCGGCGTTTTCCGTGCCTTTGTAACCCCAGGTTTTCTTGGTCCAGGTGTGGCCACTCACGGCGAGGCCCAAACCGCCGAACTCGCCAAGCACCGCCGCTCGCTTCTCTTCCGGCTTGGGCGAACCAGGGCCGGGATAATTGTGCATGTCGATCACGTCGCCACAGTTTTTGTCGGTCCAACCGCTGGCATTGATGACGAGTCGGCTCGGGTCCATCTCCTTGACCCATTTCGTCAAACGTTCGGTGTCGTGCTGTCCCCAGCCTTCATTGAAAACCACCCATAAGATGATGGCCGGGTGGTCACGGTGGCCCTCGATCATGCGTTGCAACTCCACCTCGAATTGCTTCTTGGCCTCAGTGGTTTTGTTGTCGCCGGCGGGCATATCCTGCCAAACCAGGAGGCCGAGTTTGTCACACCAGTAATACCAGCGATCCGGCTCGACCTTGACGTGTTTGCGGGTGCAGTTGAAGCCGAGCTTCTTCGTTTCCGCCACGTCCCAGCGCAATGCCTCGTCCGTGGGCGCGGTGTAGATGCCGTCCGGCCAGAATCCCTGGTCCAGCGGGCCGACCTGGAATACGAACTTGCCGTTGAGCATCAGCCGCGTGATGCCCTTATCGTCCTTGCCCAGCGCGATTTTGCGCATGCCGAAGTAGCTTATCACTTCGTCTACCGTCTTGTCGCCCGATTTTAGCGACACTCGCAGATCGTACAAATGCGGCGAGTCTGGCGACCAGAGCTTGGGGTCGCGGATTTCAAGCTTGAGTTCGGCACCGGCAGTGCCACTGACTCGGGCGACCGGCTGGCCGTTGTCGGTCGCGACCGCCTCCACCGTTCCCGTGCCGCCCACCGTCACTCGCAAACATCCGGCATCCACGTCCGGCACGAGCAGCAATGATTCGATATGCTTCTGGGCCACGGGCTCGAGCCAAACCGTTTGCCAGATACCGGACACCGGCGTATACATGATACCGCCCGGGTGCAGCACCTGCTTGCCGCGCGGCTGACTGGCGGTATTGGTCGGGTCGAAAACCTCGACCACGATTTCCTGTTGGCCCGACGTCTTCAGGGCGTCGGTGATGTCATAACGGAAAGCGTCATAACCGCCACGGTGAATGCCAAGCTCCTTGCCGTTGACCGAAACCTTTGCTTCCCAATCCACCGCGCCGAAGTGTAGCACCACATGCCGGCCGCTCCATCCCTGAGGGATCTCGAAACTGCGACGATAGGTCATGCGATCGGAGTGCTTCATCACGCCCGACAACGCCGATTCGATTGCGTACGGCACGAGGATTTTGGACTGCGCGCCGTCGGCGAGCTTGATATCCCAAAGACCATTCAGGTTCAGCCAATCCTTCCGCACCATTTGTGGCCGCGGATACTCGGGAAGAGCATTCTCCGGCGACACGTCCTTCGCCCAGCGCGTCACCATCGGGCCAGCGGCCGGTTTCCAGTCGGCAGCCTCAGCGGCCGGAAGTAGCAGCAGGGATAGCAAAGCGACAATAATCAGTGAGGGACGTTGCATGAGAGTCTCCTTGTGGTGATATTGATACCTAGTTCTGTTCTCCTGGCCCTATGAACCCTAAGCCAAGCTTGAGCTTGAGTTCCGTCGTAGCCATATAATGATCTAACGACAAGCCTTACTTTCGCTTTTTCTCGCACAAATGTCAAGCGGGGCTAAACACGTGGGTGCCGTTGTTGTTGCCCACCCGGAGGGCCACGGCGGAATACCCCGAATTGGACATAAAATTCGTGAAATCTCGTCTCCATCCCTATGCGTGGGGTTTTCGCTGATTTCTCTAGGAGAATAATAATGTTAGGTCCAATGAACATTATTAGGGCATGTTGCGTAATGAGTGGGTGAGTGAGTTCGCAAGCGTCTGTCGTGGACGTTATACGTTACCGGTCTCATCTTTCGGGCAAGACGTAGTGCGGATGGGGGCAGTCCGCTGAGTACACTTCTACCAAGAGGGATCTTTTCTGAGGAGGCAGCAATGGAGGAATATGAACCTGGTTCTATCCGCACATACTTAATGCAAATGGGTGACATTCCCCTGCTCACCCGCCCCGAAGAACTAGCCACGGCTCGTCGCATCGAACGAACGCGGCGGAAATTTCGACGTGCAATCCTGGAAAGTGACTACGTTTTACGGTCGGTTCTAGGCATCCTGGACGGTGTACTCACAGGCCGCATGCGGCTCGAGAAGGCGGTCGATGCTTCGCTCAGCGATCCGAATATGGCTGGCGGGTTGCTGCGGCGTATCGAGGCCAATCGGCGGACCCTGGAGCATCTCCTGGTCCAGAACCGGCATGACTTTCGGGCGGCCATGAACCGCCGCCAACCGGTTGCCTCTCGGCGAGATGCCTATCGTCGCCAGGCCGCGCGTCGCCTACGGGCCGCGCGACTAATCGACGAAATCGGCCTCCGGATGCAGCACCTGCAACGCAGCTATTGCAGCCTGTGCAAAATTGGAAAGCAGATGACGGCCCTCGGCGAGCACCTATCCCGCAGGAACTGCCATGTGGGTTCCGCTAGCGCGAAGGCAGAAAACTCGCCGTCGCTGAACGAATTGCGAGGCGACCTTCGCCGTTTGAGACGTACGACACTAGAAGTGCCGCATGGGCTTCAGCGACGACTGGCGCGAATCGCCGCATTGAGCAAACTGCACGAATCGGCCCGTCGCGACCTAGCCACGGGCAACCTTCGGCTGGTCGTTTCCATCGCCAAACGCTACCGGAACCGCGGCCTGAGCTTTCTGGATTTGATCCAGGAAGGCAATACGGGGCTGATGCGGGCGGTCGATAAATTCGAGCGCGCACGTGGATTCCGTTTCTCAACATACGCGACGTGGTGGATCCGTCAGGCGATTAGCCGCGCCGTTGCCGATCAGAGTCGTACAATCCGCGTGCCGGTCCACATGCTCGAAAAGATAGGCAAGGTCCGCAATATCAATCGCAACCTGGTACACAATGAAGGTCGTGAGCCGACCTTGGAAGAAGTGGCCACACTCAGTGGCCTATCGGTTGCCGACACGCAGCGGGCCCTGAGGATGAGCCTTTCGCTTGCCGAACGATTGCCCTGAAAGCATCCAAGGCGAGCCAAGCGTAACCGGC
>JANXQG010000222.1 GCA_025356915.1 Planctomycetota bacterium
GCATTGGTTTATGAAAAAACTTCCCTGACCGTCCGGAATTATTTTTTAGAAAACCGATCCCCGGGCTTGATTTTTGATAACCTTTTCTGTCTAAAATAGAGATGTGCTTGGTTTAGTGAGAGAAATTTGTCTGTTACATAAAGAAGCCCGTTCAAGATCTGTAGGTAGTGCCTCCACATGCAAAGGAGTGGCGGGAATACATTCGTTTTAACACAGGTGAGACATAATGAATATTTCAAACGCAGGAAGAATTGTTCGAGGAAGCACTTCTAACCTTGTTGCTGTCCATTCTCACGGTCGCAGCCAGAGTGCTGCTAGCCAGAGCGGCATGCACCGTAATGAATCTATTTCCGAGCGTCGTCGCGGTAGTTATGCCAACTGGTCGGAAGGCGGAAATCATGCGAGCCTTGCACGGATTCTGCCACCGGAGGAGGCCCACGCTCGCGATGAAGCTACGCAAGAGGAGATCTCCCGCCGTCGTAGCAACGGGGAGACGTTGGCCCAGTTGGCCAAGCGTTTTCATTCCAGCAGGGGGCGGATTTCACGAATCCTCGCACTGCAGCGACTGAAGCAGGTCCAGGAAATGGATTTGGACTACATCCCTAACGAGCACTTCCCTCATACCTCGTCGGCCGAGGAATGTGTGATTCTTGGCGAGGTTCCGGAGAATCGTCAAGCGGCCAAGAAGGTTCCCCGGCCCACTGGCCTACCACCTTACTTGGCGAGCATGTATGAAACTCCGCTGTTGACGAGGGATCAGGAGCAGCATCTGTTCCGCAAGATGAATTACTTGAAGTACAAGGTCGGTGAGCTGCGAAACCGTTTGGACTTTCGTCGCCCAAGCATAACGGCCTTGGAACGGATCGAGAAGTTCTATAACGATTCGGTCACCATCAAGAACGACATCGTGCGAGCCAATCTGCGGCTGGTGGTGTCGATCGCCAAGCGATATGCCAACGGTCCAGGGCACCTATTCGAGCTGATCAGCGACGGCAATATGTCGTTGATTCGGGCAATGGAGAAGTTCGACTTCGCCCGAGGCTTCCGCTTCAGCACCTATGCCACTTGGGCCATTATCAAGAACTTCGCCCGCACGATTCCTACGGAATTGCGGCAGCATTCCCGCTTTCTCACGGGGGGTGAGGAACGGCTGCTGGGAATTAAGGACATCCGGCCCGATACCGCCCGGCGGGAGATGGCCCGGTCGGAGCGGCAATTGGAGGTTTCGCGGATCCTTAAGTATCTCGATGGGCGCGAGCGGCAGATCATCCAGCATCGCTTCGGCCTGGATAGCGATCGCAAACCCATGACTTTGAAGGAAGTGGGCCGAGTGATGGGCGTGTCCAAGGAGCGGATTCGCCAACTCGAAGCCCGGGCCATGGACAAGCTCCGCGACGCCGCAGGCGCGGAACGGGTCGAGGCACCGGAGAGCGAGGATTAATGTTGTCGGCTGACGACAAATTCGGCCAACCCGGCCAGGGAATCGCGGGCGGGCGAGGGGGGAAGCACGTCCAACTGCTGCACGGCAAGTTGGCTGAAAACAATTGCCTTTTCGTGAGCGTAGTCAATTGAATCGGAGTTGTCCCAGTACGGCCGCAATAGCTCGCGACGATGGTTGTCGGAACTATTGAGTTGTGCGATCAGCCGATTGCGGGCCTCGGGAGAGGCTTGCTCCAATAGCCGAATGACTGGCAGCGTCGATTTCTGCTTCAAGAGATCGGTGCCCAAGGACTTGCCGACCTTGGCTTCGTCACCCTGTACGTCGAGCAAGTCATCGGCGATCTGAAAAGCGACGCCCAGGTGCAGTCCGTATTGAGCAAGGGCCTCTTCGACCTCCAATTTCGCACCGGAACAATGGGACCCCAGGCGGCAACAGCTAGCCGTCAGGGCAGCCGTCTTACCTCGCACAATGTCATAATACTGCTCCTCCGTCAGGCTGTAGTCGCCGCGGCTCTCAATCTGCCGTAATTCGCCTTCGCACATGATCCGGCTGGCATTATGCAATTCTCGACTGGCGAACACGTCTTCCAGGGAACTGGCCAGACACAAGGCCCGGGCGAAAAGATAGTCGCCCAAGAGTACACTGGTTTCGTTATCCCAGCGAGCGTTGACTGTATCGAGGTGGCGCCGCATGGTCGCCTCGTCGAGCACATCGTCATGAATAAGCGTTGCCGTATGGATCATCTCCACCGCCGCCGCCAAGAGAACGTGCTCCGAACCAAAACCGCCGCAAGCCAACCCGCTGAGCAGCATCAAGGCCGGCCGCAGCCGCTTGCCGCCGAGGCGAAAGCCGTACTTCACCAAGTCGTCAACAAAGGGGTATTTGCTTCGCAATATATCCCGGAAGACTTCTTCGACTTGGTGAAGCCCCACCTGAATGGGTGCATACAAGGAAAGCAGGATTTGGGGTGTCTTGACCAAGTTCTCGGCCGCCTCTTTCATGGACATCTTCCTGCTGGCAAATGGGATCCCCGGTACAGGGACGATCGTACCTAGATTGTAATCTTCTGGGTTAATGCAGCAAGACCCACCCCACTTTCGACGTGGTGGGCCAGATGGATCAGAATTCAGCCTTTGCGGATTTGACGAATCCCAAACATGACCTACCTTTTGAAAGGTAGGCTCCAAAGGGCGGTTGTCGATTGAAAAAGCCGGTTTTGGGGTCTGTGGAACTTGGATTGCATAAGGAAAAAGGGATCATGGGTATTCGTGTTTTAATGGCCGACGATTCCAAGACGATGCGCACGATTATTCGGCGGTCATTGCTGGCGGTAGGCGTGAGTGAAGCAACTGAAGCCAGCGACGGCAACGAGGCCATCGCCCTGTTCAAACCAGGGGAATTTGACCTGGTTTTGACCGACTGGAACATGCCCGGCCAACCCGGCATTGAGGTCGCTCGTGCCATTCGCGCCCAGGACGCGAAAATCCCCATCATCATGATCACCACGGAAGCCGACAAAGAACGCGTCGTACAGGCGGTTCAGGCAGGTGTAACCGACTATCTCCTCAAGCCGTTCACGCCCGACGCGCTCCGCGAAAAGCTTTCCAAGCATGGCTGCGGCTGAGTGGTCAGGCTAATGGTCCGTCCGCTCAATCGCCTGGTCGAGCAGTAGCGGCAGGTTCGGCAGGCGGCGGAGATCGGCGACTAGGCGGGGGTGGGCGTAGATGCGGACTCGCTTGACGTAATCGTCGAACTGCTCCGTGGCCAAGGCGCGAACGACCGGCGAGACCTCGGCCAAACCGCGCCACGTGCCCTCTTTGGGAAGCTGGATCTCGATCGAAATCTGCACCTCACGCGAGACCGGCGGGGCGTCGAAAAGGATCTCGTGCGGCGCAATAACACGCCCAACGGCAGTGCTGGCCAAGGTGGCAAAATGCTCGCAACAGGCCGCCAGCCAGGGATAAGGCCGACGGGCGAACCGCTGGTAAAGTTCCTTTCCTTCAGAAAATCCGAACTGCGCCAGCCGCTTATAAAGCTGTCGTGTTGGGCCGAACAGTCCGAGGAGCAGGTCGCCGGCAGGGCCCGTGCCGGCCACGCGCTGCAACTCGGCCACGAACTCGTGTTCTGAGAGGCGGAACAAGACGTCCAGGTCCAGCGCGCCATGCAGCAGATAAAACGCCCGCTGAAACATCGCCGTGGCCGCGCGAACGCCATGATGCCAGTAGACCTCGCTGAACATCACATAGCGAGCAAAAACCATCAGCTCGGCGGCCGTGCGCCCCTTGTCGGTGATCGCCAGGCCATCGCCGGCACGATTCAGACAAAGGCTGCCCAAGAGCCGCTCCTGATCGAAATGCCGGCCATAAGGCACGCCAGCATGAAGGCTGTCGCGGAAGAGGTAGTCCATCTTGTCGATGTCGATCGGCCCAGAGAGCATGCTCGCCAGAATCCGCGAGGCCACATCGCGAGGTTTCTCGCTCAACAAGGCCACGACCTCCCTCGGCTGCACATTCCAATCGTGCCGCAGCACGTCGCCGATCTCGCCTTCCAACAGAAAACTGTTGGCAAACAGCTCGTGGGTCGGCATGCCGGGCAACTCGATGTCTTCGATCGGATGGCAAAACGGCCAGTGGCCCAGGTCGTGCAGCAGGGCAGCAGCGAGGAAAATCTCCGCATTCTCGGGACTGATGGCCGCCTGGAACCGCTCATCGTGGGCCAGTCGCTTCAAATAGAGCAGACCCAAGCGGAATACGCCCAGGCTGTGTTCAAATCGGGTATGATGGGCCGCCGGATAGACCAGCGACACCAAGCCTAATTGGCTGATGCGTGCCAGGCGACGGAAGTCGGCCGTGTCGATCACCTGCCGCACGCGACGCGTGAGCGGAACGTCGATTTCTGGCGGGATGCGGATCAGCGACCTACGCGCATCCAAGGCGGCAACTTCTGGAATATCGAGAATGCTGGACATCGTGTAATTGCGGCTCTTCTGGGCTTGGGTGTGGAACGCGGAATTGTAATGGGTGGGCCGAGCTTACTGCCACACCGATCCCACGCCGGCAATCGCTCCCAGGATCATGGTCACGATAACGTAGAAGGCATAATGAAAGAATCCATTGCTCGTTTCCAGATCAAACGCGAACTTGCCGGTGGCGGCTCCCACGCCGAGGAACGGCGGAGCAACCAACATCCAGAAGGGGAGTTCGATTGTGCCCATTCTAGTCTTCACATAAGCGAACACGGCCCAGAGAATCATGTAGATCACCGCGCAGACGGCCGCCCGGATGTAGAGCTGCGTGCCGCGATGTGCCTCCAACTCGTCATCGCGGAGGAACGTGTATGCGGCCACTGCCAGCGGCGGCGAAACCAGCAGGAGCCCTACTCCGATCAGCAGATAACGCAGCGAGACTGCGTCGGCAGCGACGAAACGCACCACCAAGGCCCAGAGGATCGCGGCGACGACCCCTCCGCCGATCACCGCAGCCACCACCGGCTTGATCTGCACCTCTCGCCGGGCGATCGGCTTCAGCAGCAGCTTTCCCGTGACGCCCTTGCCGCCACCCGCGAATTCGTCCGGCGCATGGACTTTGACCTCGGCCTTTTTCTCCGGGATCGTGATCTTCGTTTTGCATTTCGGACACGGCCCCGTCTTGCCGGCGAATTTGTCGTCGACATTGAAGCTCTTCTTGCAGCCGGGGCATACAATCAGGATAGACATAACAGCTCACCAGAGGGAGGGTACAATCCACTGCTGTCCTCTAGTTTCGCATATCCACACGGCATGTCAAGAAAGACTCTTCCCCGAAATATTCCCCATGATCATTGTGTCCTGCGAAACAGTGAGTTAGTATCTATAGGTAGGATCCCGTTGAGTCTCTTATCACAGGATGGCAGGCTTATGATTGAATTCCTTTGTCCGGAAGGACACAAGATCCGCTGCCCCAAGGAAAAGGCTGGGCGGCCGGCAAAATGCCCAAAATGTGGCGTGAACTTTCGTATTCCTACCATCCAAGAGTTGGGTTCCGGGGAATCGGCGATAGCAGACGCCTTCTTTGTGGGTGAAGAAGTGACCGACGTTCCAGTGGCATCTCCATCGCCCGGCGGCAGCGGAAAGCAGCCTGCTGCTGCCCCCTCAAAAGAGCGGCAGATTGAGTTCCTCTGTCCGAACGGACATCACCTTCATGGGCCGGCCAGTTTGCAAGGCCGGGCGGGTGAATGTCCAGAGTGCAACTCGCGATTTCGTATTCCAGTCATCGACGAACCGGGGGGATCCCACGCGGAACACGAAGCGTCCACCGAGCCGAAAGTCCCCGCCGAGGAAGAGATTACTTTGGAGAATTCGACGCTCGCGGCGGATCCCGGGCAGGTTCAATCGCCTCTCGACTTCTTACAGGTCCTAGAAGGCAGCGGTTTCGATTCAGGAAAGCCGCCCGGTGCCACCGGGGGAGCGGAGGGGGCAATTATCAATTTGACTTCTGGTCCTGACGGCACTGTGTTCGCTGCGCATCCGCTAGCTACGCTTTTCATTGAGCTTTGGGCCGCTCGGGGCGAAAGCAGCCGGGTTGAGGTCCACTTGGAAAGCGGAAGCGTGCTGGCGCCCGATGGCTATGTGAAGTCACATTCTCAGCAAGATTATGCAGTTTTGGTAACCCGAGATCCCGACGGCTGTTCCACCATTACCGTGGTGCCATGGAGTTCAATCTCGCGAATCATCATGCGGTCGGTCAAGGAAGTGCCAGGTGAAGTGGTGCGGTAAGTAGCGTAGGTGTTCCGCATGCCTAGCTTCGAGCGTGATGCTAGTTGAGA
>JANXQG010000250.1 GCA_025356915.1 Planctomycetota bacterium
GCCGATGATCGACTGGAAGTCGCGAACAATCCGCGGAAAAGGATGCGGCCCGATGACCGAGCCGACGCAGAAGTGGGTCGATTCGACGCTGCTCATCCAATCGCGAAATGCCTCGTTTACTGCGTCGCGCAAGGTCCGCGAACCACTGGTCACCGGCCGGACTTCCGCTCCGAGGAGCTTCATGCTGAAGACATTGGGCCGTTGGCGGCGGATGTCTTCTTCGCCCATGTAGACGATACACTGCAAGCCGAAGTGGGCACAGGCCGTGGCGGTGGCCACGCCGTGCTGCCCGGCACCCGTTTCGGCGATGACCCGCTGCTTACCCATGCGAAGCGCGAGCAAGGCCTGACCGAGCGTGTTGTTGATTTTATGAGACCCGGTATGGTTGAGATCTTCGCGTTTTAGATAAATTCTCGCACCGCCGCAATGTTCTGTCAGTCGGCGGGCGAAATAGAGCGGCGACGGCCGGCCGACATAGTGCTTATACAGATCGTTGAGTTCGGCCTGGAATGCCGGATCGGCCGCAGCCTGAGTGTACTGGACCGTCAGCTCATTCAAGGCGCGCGTCAGAGTTTCTGGAATATAGCGCCCGCCGAACTGGCCGAAGCGTCCGGCCGAATCGGGAACTCGCGTGGTAGCGGGCATGAAAGTAGTCTCTTGGAGATGTTTTAGGGTCACTTGAAAAAAACAACCACCCGTCAGAATATCAAGTAGGTCAGGCTTTCCAGCCTGACGTTGCCCGGTTCACTGTCAGGCTGGAATGCCTGACCTACAGCAGTTTTGACGTCTTGGCGGGTGGTTGTGAAAAAAACGTAGCCTTCCAGTCTGCGTACCCCATTATAGCGTAGTCTTCCATGCTGCGTAAGTCATCAGGAACGCGAAGGGGTCAGGTCGATGTTTTCGGGCAAGGATCTCGGCTGAATTTCCATCCGTTCTCGCCGAAAAATGGACCAGACCCCGGACTTTGTAGTTCTCCTGCGTAAGTCATTGATTCGCCGGTTATCTAGTTAGCCTACTTACCCATCTTCCTGTTCAATCACGCAAACCCGCGAGAAGGTGCGATAACAAAAATACAATTCTTATTGCTGTTTTTTAATTACTAAAAAGGGGGTTTCTGGAAAGATTTATGGAAATCCGATCACAAAGTGTTTGCTTTTTTTGCAGGTATCGGTCATACTGAGTGTGTTGACTTTAGGTTGTGGCCAAGGAAGAACAATCTGCTGAGTTTTGCTGTACTGGAAAGTCTTCACCATGTTGAGTCTCATCTTGTTTTCGTACGCGGAGCCGGATCTATTGATGACGGGTGCTGCCGTTTCCGCCGTGTTCTGCGGTATCGTCCTCATGGGCGGCCGTTTGGTGGTCGGTCGGCCGTTGCGGATGCTTTCAAATCTCTGCAAACGCAGTCTCGGTCGTGAATCTGTTATCTACGTGAGGATTCCCAGTACCGATCGCGGGCATGAGCAGGACATCCTCGACGTCCAGCGCCCATTACAGCGCGTTGCTTAAAGTATACTCAGCTCAGCGCGGGCGTGAATAATACCGTTGCCTCGCTTGCGCTTCGGGCTAGTGTGCTGTTGGTGCAACCGCAGAATGTGCCCGTGCCGAGTATAGTAGGCCTCCGTATGCCGTCCTCTCACGGTCGGCGTGTGCGCAAAACACGACAGATTACATTCGCTGGTTCTTGGTATCGGCCCGTCATTTCATGTCCCAAGCCTGGAGCCATTGGGTCTGGTTTGGTTTGAGCGAGAAGTCGGCTTGGAGACGTTTTTCCATGTCGGGCATGTGCCCGCCGCCGTAGAAGATGGCAATTTTTTTCTTACCGGCGGCAATCTGGGTCTTTAAGACTTCGAGAGCTCGCTTATTGCGTTCGCCGATGAGCGTGGAACCTTTCGGCCCTTCCAAGACGGCCATCATCCCTTCCACTTCCTGGAACTGGTCGGCCATGGCCCTTTTCAACGCCAGCGAACGGTTCTTATCGAACATGGCCATCAGCAACTGCATCTCGCCGCCGTCACCGCCTTGGGCCTGCTTGGCCAATGCATAAGCGAGCAATCGGGTGAAGATGTCGGCGAAGCCTTCCTGGCGATCTCGCATCGACTTCACAAACTGCTCGGGAGAGAGGTCGGCGTGGACTAGGTTCTTCCGCGTGTAATCGACCTGATCGAGTTGAAACTCAAGTTTCAGCAGATCCTTCATTCCCAGTTGCATGGCGGAGAGCACATTGCTGGCCTCCTTCTCTTTGCGGCCGCCCTTGGGAATTCGCGTCCCCTCGGGGGCGACCAGCTCGTAGAGTACGGCATCGTATCGGGCGAAACGCTTGTTCAACTCCTGATAGTATCCCTTGTCGGCAATATGGATGGCAGCTACCAGATCGACTTGCACATTCGCTGCTTTGGCAGTGGCGGGGCCAAAACTCACAATGGCCGTCTCCAGGCCAATCGTCCGTTCCTGGGCGTTACGAACAACCCGCAGGTATTTGGTGGACGCCGGCTTTTCTGCCGACTTAGCGGCGACGTCCGCACCCCGCGCAACATCCGCCGCAAGGGCTAGTCCAAGAACAGTCAACAGGAGGCAATTGCGTCGTAGGAAGTGTCGTAGGGAATTGTAAAAATTCATGGTTCGGTTCCTTGGGGCTTTCCATATAGTCTCTAAAGTAGTTTCTGTTACGGAAAGGGTCAATGGCAAGCGCAGGGTGGGACGAGTGCAACACCCGGATTATTCATAAATTGCAGGGTGCGTGGAGCGAACCCCTAGGGAAGTAGAAAAGTAGGCTACAGCAACGCATTTTCCCAAACCTTCGGGAATCATGCAAAGCTATTTAGTAGACCGAAGCAGCCTCTAAACTCCATCGGGCGACCGTGCTCAGCAGCGTCTGCCGGTCGATCGGCTTGATGGCAAAGTCGTCGCAGCGGATCGGTGAGTAGGGTCTCGGGCAGGGGGCTGGCCATATCGACCACCAGCTCTAGTTTCAGCCTCTCCAACCGCATCCGGAAGGTGGTGTCGTTACTGGGCATCAGGAAGCATTGGAGAATTTGGGAAAGTATTTGGAAAGTAGCGGTCGATTGGAACTTACGGGAAGACGGCCTCGATCGTAAGGTGGTGAAGTGCTAGCAGTGCAGCAATAATAGGCGAAATTATACGCACTCACGTCCTCTCGCCCCCGCTGGGCTTGCCCCAGCGGGGCGGACTAAATCGACAATCCCCAACCCCAGGGGACAGAGGCCCTGTGTTCCGCGATGTTAATTGCCCAGTTTACCTAAACCACGAAAATGACCCCGCTGACCGCCCTACTATTGCTTTCGCTTGGTACGGAATCCAGCGCAGCAACCCACTATCCGGGTGCGTCGGAAGTTTTTTATTGCACATTTAAGTCAACTCACAATGAGGAAATCTCCGGTTGGCCGCCAGGCTGGACGCGACGTAGTGGCCCTGGGTTTCCGAGATATGTCTGCGTGCAGGTTGCCGACAACCACCCCCCCGGTGGAGGAGGTAGTCTGCGGGTCGAACTGGACGGCGGTGCGGCCACGGCATACGGACCTGCTGTTTCCGTGAACCCTGATGTGCAGTACGTGCTTGAAGGTTACGTTGAGACATCCGGTCTCCATCATGACGGGGCCTATCTTTCCCTCATCTTCCTGGACTCGGCACGGACCACGCTCAGCAGCATCTCGTCCGAAAAGATCCGTGGCACGAGTGCCTGGCAAAAGATTCGCATTGGCCCCGTATCGCCGACGGCGGGAGCAAGTTTCATGCTCGTCGGACTGCACGTGGAACCGCAGGGCAAGACGCAGGATCTCCACGGGACAGCCTCTTTCGGTGCTTTATGGCTGGGACAACTGCCGCGGATTGTATTGACCGCTCAACCGGCCAAGGAGATTCCACGGGAGCGAGAAAAATTTGATCGATACTCAGCCGATGAAAAGCGTTTGCCGAAGCGCGGTTCCAACGATGTGACGTTTTCGATCTTTTCCCGGGGCCAGCCGATTGAAATAGCGTGCGTGGTCTCCGGCTTTGCCGCACCGGTGTATGAAATTCGCCTGGAATCGCTCGATGTCAATGGTCGAAAACTGGCTGAACACCGACAAAGTTTCAACCAGTCGCAGCCGGCCATTAAAACCGAGAAGCAAAAGCCATCGCCTTTTGCGAGAATGACTTGGCAGTTGCCGGGCGACGCCGTGGGATTCTATCGCGTACGCGCCACCGTCGTGCCCGTCGCCCCATCGGTTTCGTTGTCTTCTCTGGCTACAAGGCCCGCCGCGGAGACCACCCCTCAAGCCGAGCTAAGCCTCGCGGTCATCGAGCCTCAGGCACTGTCGTCCGAAAGTGAATTTGGATGGAGCCTCGGACCAAACGACGCCGATGTCGGGCTGGTGCCCCTGGGGGATCTGCTTTGCCAGTGCGGCATTCGCTGGGTGAAGTTCCCCTTTGCAATTCAGAAGTCGAAAGAGTCCGCGGCAAATTCTCTTGAACCCTTGATCAACTTCAGCGATCGGCTTGGCATGGCTGGCGTTCGTCTGGCAGGCGTGCTTCAGCCGCCGCGCGTGGTCGAGGATGCCGCAAAAACCTCCGACGATTTGCTCGCCGCCGAGGCATTCTCCCGAGATCCCAAAACCTGGTATCCATCCATCGAGCCGATTCTGGCCCGCTTGGCAACGCAGATTCGCTTCTGGCAGCTCGGCGACGATCGCGATACGGGCTGGATCGGATGCCGCGATCTGCCAGGGATTGTTTCTCGGACGAAAGCCGAACTGGACCGGATTGGTCAGGATCTCGATATCGGCATCGTTTGGAACCTTGCCGCGCCTTTGCCGATGGCAACACCAAGCTCCAAGGCCGATCGTTCCAGTAGCCCCCCACCAGACTCGCTGGTCGTGGGTTCTCATCAGCAGAAGACGCCTTGGCATTTCCTGTCCTTGCCCTGCGATGAAGCGATCGGCAATGACGCGATAACACAGTGTCTGGACAGCACAAAATCCACGGGCGTCGCGCGCTGGATTGCGCTGAATGCCCTCCCACGAAAAGGCCATGCCACACACGATCGAATCGCGCATCTGGTCCAGCGCATGCTGACGGCCAAGATGCATGGGGCGGAGGCCATCTTCATTTCAGGTCCGTTTGATCCCGACCGTGGACTGGTCGATCGTAACGGATCACCGAGCGAGTTGTTTCTACCCTGGCGCACCACGGCCCTCATGCTCGGTGGTGCCCCGTATGTCGGCGATATCGATCTGCCTCGGGGTAACCAGATTCATTGCTTCGGCAGGAAGGGGAAATATGTCGGCGTGCTCGCAGGCCGAAAGTCGGGACAGGAAACGGTCTATCTCGGCTCGGAATTGCGAACGCACGACCTCTGGGGCGACAGCAAGGCTTGTCCACCGACGGTTTCCAGCGATGACGGGCCGGTGGGTCTCTCGCCTGCCCAGCAATCGGTGATTGCCGTGCAGCAACTGCCGGTGTTTCTCGTGGGGCTCGATATCCCGATCACTCAATGGCAGCTCGGCGTGGCCTTTTCGCCCAATCGGTTGCCGAGCATTCCCAGTGCCATTGCTCCGATTCGATTGGAGCTGAAAAACACTTTACCCCAGTCGATCACCGGTCGTGTCAACATTCGCGGACCACAGAATTGGTCTATTGAACCGCGGAGTGCGGAATTCCGCCTGGCCCCTGGTGCCCCCTGGAAGCAGCCATTGGAAGTGGTTCAGCCCAATGATGTCGCCGGTGGCCGGCAGATGGTACGGCTTGACTTTGAAATCCAGGCCGATCGTCTTTATCGCTTCACGATGTATCGCCCGCTGGAAGTCACCTTGGACGACGTGAATTTTGAAGGCCAGGCCATGCTCAACAACCGCGGCGAGATGGAAGTCCGCCAGAGGCTGACCAATCAGGGCAAAAAGCCGGCCAGTTTCCGTTGCGATCTTCTGGTTCCCGATCGGCGGCGGCAATCGACCGAAGTCCTCATCCAGCCTGCCGGCAAGAGTGAAATGACGTATCGCCTGCCCAACGGTGAGCAACTGCTAGACAAGGCAATCTGGCTTCGAGCCGAAGAGATCGATGGACCTCGGGTGCTGAACTATCGCATCGAAATTCCCTCGGCGGCCGCTCCTATTGAGGGGCTCAAGCCGCGCTAGCGGGAGACCTTCGGGCAGCGGCGTGGCTCGGTCAGAGACCGGCCACAA
>JANXQG010000261.1 GCA_025356915.1 Planctomycetota bacterium
CATCAATAAGTGTCGGGTTTTCCAACGTACTCATCACGCTCCGCCGTGATGAAAGTCCATCACGCGGAGCGTGATGAGTACAGTTATTGATGCGCCAATCCTTAGTTGTCTGAATGAAAATTGTACTGCCCAGAACCTACCGCGTAAACCGCCGCGCCGTTCTCCTGCCCCCCGCCTGGGCAAGCCCAGACGGTGCGTTAGTGCCGCTAACCGAAGAAGAATCGAAAAAGGAGGGCTATCAGAATATGGGGAGGTATTACAGTAAGACACGGAGCGGAATGTAAGATTACAGCGACAAAGCGGGCTCTATAAATCCGCTTTGCGTTTGTTTGATGAGCCATACCCTGTACTCCCGATAGCAACCCTTTCAACGAAGTCGCAAAGCCAACTCACCTTATCCATTTCGCCATGTTTTGAACGCATTCCGTGAATGGTGTGCAAGTTCCCTGCACGGAGTCCGGTGGATTTGCTTTTTTCGTGACGTTTACTGATTGCGGGGTCGATTCAGACTGTTGGCGTCAATTCCCTACAACGTGCCGTGTGAAGGTAACGACCGATGAATCCCCGCAGCTTGTTCGGAATAGTTGCCTGTGCGATTTTGGGCCTGGCGATAAGTTCCTCCGCTGTCCTGGGCCAGGATGTCCCGAAGGACAACGACCTGCCTACAGGCGATTGCGATGGAGATTGTTGCCCGCCGTGCTGTTGTCCCCGATGGACCGCCTCAGCCGATTTCATCCTCATGGATCGAATTGGCAGCTTCAATCAGACGCTTGTCGAGACGGTGCCAAAAAGCCAGTCGCCAAGCGATCCCGGCACCGAAATGCTGAACGCCAACGATCTTCAACCAGGCTTCTCTGGCGGGCCGAGACTAGGCTTGATTCGCCACGGTGATAGTGGCTACGACTTGGAACTATCGTACTTTCAGATCGACGGCTGGAACAGTTATCGAAGCATTGGCCCCACGCCAGACTACTGGCTGGTCATGAAGGCCCCCGGCGGTTTTCTTCAGACGCAAGATGATAAAGATAAGCAGATGATGGCATGGAATTATGCTTCCCGACTCTACAACGCCGAATTGAACGTGCGATGGAATCCATGTACACGCATCACCATGTTGGCGGGCTTTCGTTGGATCCATTTGTCGGAAGAGTTGCAAGGAAAGTTGCCTCCTGAGAGGTCCGTGCCTTTCTGGGATACCAACGTAAGGAACAATCTCTATGGCTTCCAGATCGGTGCGGTCGGAAAGCTATTCGAGCGTGGTCGGTTTTCGATTGACGGAGTGGTGAAGGCTGGGATTTTCGACAACGATGCGAAAGAGACAACGGGAGTCAGTATCTATAGGACCGTGTACCAGGAGTCTGCCTCGACCAATCACGCAGCCTTCCTTGGTGAAACCGGCTTGCAGTGCAAGTATCAAGTTACCCAGAAGCTTTTGCTAAAGGTTGGCTACGAGGCAATGTGGCTGCAAGGCGTTGCTCTAGCACCTGCCCAGATACAGGAAACCCTAAGTCATATTCAAACGCCAGTAGGTGTGCAAGCCCTTGGCATCGATAGCGGGTCGGGCGTGTTTTATCACGGAGCCACTGCCGGTTTGGAGTATTCGTTCTAGTCATGTGCATAATTTTGCACCCAGTTATGTCTCCCGGTCTTCCGCACCGTCGATTCTCGAGAGGGTTCCGATCGTCAGGGCATTGCACTGCATGCACTCCAGGCAACGGATGCACCGCAGGTCGCTCGCTCGCCCTTCGGAACGCTTGCTGTATTGGCATGTCTTGTGGCAGAGGTCGCAATCGGTGCAATGCGCCGGCTGGAACCGCACGAACAGCAAGGAGACATGGTTGAAGAGGCCGTAAATTGCGCCGAGCGGACAAAACAGAGTACACCACGGCCGCCGCGTGAAGAGGCTGCTCGCCAGGAAGGTTACGAGAATGGCGATCTTCACCATGCTTGGCCAAAGGATCGGCTGCCCGGTCATGGCCTGCCGAACCACATTAGGAACTGCCGCCTCGATGGCTCCTGCGGGACAGAGGCTGCAGAAGAAGAGCGGGAAGTCCTCACCAAAGAAGAAGGGAATTCCTGCGACGAGTCCAAGAAGCACGGCAAAACGAAACCAACCGGCCCAGGCGGGCAGTTCAAACTTGGGGGTGGGAATCTTTCCTAACAGATCCTGCAAAAAGCCAAAGGGACAGGCCCAGCCGCAGACTAGGCTGCCAAACAGGGCACCGAAGAAGACGATGGCCCCCAAGGCGATGAAGGGGAAAGTGTGGATTGCGCTACCGTTGGCAAGGATGCCGATGGGACAAGCCAGCGTGGCCAGCGGACACGAATGGCAATGGAACACCGGCGAGCAGAATCCGTGCATGCGCAGCAAGAAGGGATCGAGCCACGCGAGCAGAAACCCGCTTTGCATTCCGATGCGCCAGCGGCTGAG
>JANXQG010000309.1 GCA_025356915.1 Planctomycetota bacterium
CGCCATGTCGCGGCCTATCGCCGTCGCGCCATAGAGCACAATCTGCGGTTGGTGCTTTTCGATGAGCGTGCTAAGGACGCGTGCGTAGGAACCGGTCTGGAAATGGCCAAGCCGGGCGTCGTCCGTCGCATAGACGGTGTCGATCCCTTGGGCAATCAGTTGTCGGGCCATCTTCTCGACCTTATGGCCCGGCAGTACCGCGCCCGTCTTGACTCCCAGACGATCGCCCAATTCCGCGGCCTTGCCGCAGAGTTCAAGCGACACGTCGTGCAGTGAGCCATCTTCCTGTTCGGCAAAGACCCAAACTTCGCCCTGACGATTCGGTTCAATCATAATGCTCTCGACTGTAGGGCGGGCTTTAGCCCGCCTCCTCAAAAAATATATTGCGTAGGCGGGCTAAAACCCACCCTACAAGTGTTTCCACGAAAGAAACGACTAACGCGGATCCTAACCTAATGTATGCTCGACGACTAGTTCGTGGACGAGTTGCGTGACGCCCGCTTGCGTGGCCGGGATCTCCGTGTAACCCGACTTGGTCAAGACGATCGCCTGGATACGGAAGACCTTGGTTGGAGAACCGGCCAGACCACATCGATTGAGGTCCGCACCGATACGGTCAAGATCCCATTGCTCCAAAAGCAACCCTTTTTGCTGGAGGGCCTCAATGCGGCGCTGCGTCTCGGCAGCCAATTGTTCTTCCGTGGCCTGCTGCATCGACTCTTTAGCTTCCGCCGCCACTTCCGCTGGCACGCGGGCGCGCTTGAGTCGCATGACGCGACGAACCGCAGGCGGACGCGGCTCGTTGGCCGACTCGACGACCGTCACCAGCACCGGCAGACGCCCTTCGACGACCTCCCAGCCGTGGCCGAAATTCCGGCGGATCTGTACCGTATGGTCTTCCAGCTTGACCAGTTTTTCGAGATAAGTAATTTGCGGGATGCCCAATTTTTCAGCACACTGCGGACCGACTTGGGCCGTGTCACCATCAATCGCTTGCCGGCCGCAGAAGACGAAATCGTAGCGGCCAATGGTGCGAATCGCTTGCGCCAGAATGTAGCTCGTGGCTAGCGTGTCGCTTGCCGCAGCGCGGCGATCAGTGAGCAAAATTGCCCTGTCCGCCCCGCGATAAAGGCAATCGCGCAGCACATCGGCCGCTTTGGGCGGGCCCATCGTCAGCGCGGTCACCGTGCCGCCGTAAAGGTCACGGACCTCCAACGCCGTTTCCAGTGCGTGAAGATCCTCCGGGTTGAAAATTGTCGGAAGTGCGGCTCGATTGACCGTTCCATCTTCCTTCATGGCCTCGGCCGTGATATTGGCCGTGTCGGGCACTTGTTTAACGCAAACTATACTGTCGTAGGACACCGCAGCACCACTCCACCAAGGAAAACGCCAGAGTAAAGCCCAAGAATCTACCAAACTCTTGCGGTTCGGTCAAGATGCCAAAACACGCTAAAATACGGAATACGTGAAAAGCACGAATTTCTCGGCCAATTTTTTGGCTCTTCCGGTTCTAGGTGCGGAACGCGAATAATTGTAGGGAGGGGAGAGCGCAGCGAGCCCCACCAATTCTGCACCTAAAACCGGAAGAGCCAATTTTTTGCAACCCAAATGTTAGGAGAAATTTTGGCTTTTCCGGTTCTAGGTGCAGATGTAGGGTGGGCCGATTGCACAATTCAAAGCATATTGATCGGGTCTACGTCAATAATCCACTCCACCTCCGCCGGTGCCTGCGATTGACTCTGGGCCTCGTGAACGGCGGCCCGCAGCTTGTCGCCATCGGGGCCTTGAATCTGAATTTGAAAACGGTACTTTCCGCGAATCCGCGGAGTGGGTGCTGGGGCCGGTCCCAGCACGCGGGCATTGGCCTGCCGCGCCTCCAAGGCCGTGGAGACGTTCTGCCCCAACCGTTGGGCAAACTCCTTCGCCGCCGCCTCCGACTCGCCGCGAACCACCAGCCGGATCATTGCCGCAAACGGCGGGTAATGCAACAATTCACGCAGGGGCAACTCCTCGGCCGCGAAAGCCGCGTAGTCGTGTTTCACCGCCGCACGGATCGCCGGGTGATCGGGACTGAACGTCTGCACCAGCACTCGGCCGCCTCTATTTCCACGACCGGTCCGGCCCGCTACCTGGGTCACAAGGTGAAAGGTCCGTTCCGCCGCACGGAAGTCGGGTAGGTGCAGGGCCGTGTCGGCCTGGATCACGCCAACCAGCGTCACGTTAGGAAAATCGTGACCCTTGGCGATCATCTGCGTGCCCAGCAGGATGCGTGCCTTGCCCTCGCGAAATTCGCAGAGCGTCTTCTCGTGGGCACCCCGAGTACGCATCGTGTCGGCGTCCATGCGGAGCAGAGGAGCGTTGGGGAAGCGTGCTCGCACTTCGGCTTCCAGCTTCTGTGTTCCCATGCCCCAGTAACGAATTTCGCCCGAGTGGCAAGCCGGACAGCTCGTCGGGGGTGAGGTACGGTAATCGCACAAGTGGCAAAGTGCCAAGTCTCCCGTTTTGTGATGCGTCAGTGCGATATCGCAGTCGGGACAACGCACCACCTCGCCGCAGGCTGGACACTGGATGTGCGTCGAATAACCGCGGCGGTTGAGCAGCAGGATTATCTGGCCATCGTCTTGTAATGCGGCCTGCATCGCCTGATACAGCAGGCGACTGATGCTGCCACGATTGCCGCGCTGACCATCGGTCCGCAGATCGATCGTTCCCACCTCCGGCAGCGGCCGGTTCAGGACGCGCCGCGGCATTTCGATCAATTGATACTGGCCCAGGCTGGCCCGATTCCAGCTTTCCAAGGAAGGCGTGGCGGAACCAAGGAGCAGCGGCACGTTCTCGGCCGCTGCTCGTGCCACGGCCACCTCGCGGGCGTGATAGCGCGGAGCGGTTTCCTGCTTGAAGGTCGATTCGTGTTCTTCGTCCAGAATAATCAGCCCCAGGTGTGGGGTGGGGGCAAAGACGGCGCTGCGCGCACCCACGACCACCGACACGCGGCCTTCGGCAATCTGCTGCCAGTGCCAATGCCGGTCTGAGTCACTCATGTGACTGTGCAGCACGGCGACGGCACCGAACCGCCGGCGAAAACGCTCGACCGTTTGCGGCGTGAGACTGATCTCCGGCACCAGCACGATCGCCTGCCGGCCGTAACGCACCACCTCTTTGATCGCCTGGATATAGACCTCCGTCTTGCCGCTGCCGGTCACACCATGGATCAGGAAGGTCCGATGTTGCTGCGAACGGAGCGCGGCAAGCACGGCGTCGAGTGCCTGTTGCTGATCCGGGTTGAGCACCAGATGCTCCTCACGCGGCAGGGCTACTTCGGCCTGCCGAACGGCGGATACTCGCGCGGTTTGCGAACGAATGAGACCCTTGCGGCGCAATGTGGCAATGGGGGACGGTGAGCAGCGTGCATGACGGGCTAATTCCTGCGGCGTGAGCGGTTCGGGAGCTGCGGCCAAAACGAGCAGAATCTCGCGATGCTTGTCCGGCAGGTCGCCTGCGGTCAAAAGTTTGGCCCCCCGTGGATCGAGAGTCAACAGCGTCGCCATTCGAGTGCCGGCCTGCCCGCGGACACCTGCCGGCAAAACCGTCTCCAGCACTTGGCCCCAGGGACAGAGGTAATAATCGGCGATCCAGTGGGTGAGCCGCAGCATGGCTGGCGAGAGCAGGCTGCGGCGATCGACCACATCGGCCAGCGACTTCAGCGGTCGTGGTCCAGCCCGCCGGCTTTCGACACGCACACAATAGCCCTGTACCTGTCGATTGCCTTTGCCCAGCGGCACCAGAACGCGCCGGCCCGGCTCGACTAAGTCGCGGAGTGCGTCGGGAACAAGGTAGTCGAACTCCTGGCCTGGACCTGTGGCGAGTACAATCCCAGCCACGAGCTGCTCCGCTTGGTCGTCGGCCTCCCAAGGCTCGGGATCGGCGTCAAAGAGACTGCGTTGTTGGCCCGACATGGAGGGAACTAAAGGGTGAAATGCGAATGACGAATGACGAATGACGAAAAGGCGATTGGCAATATGCGGATATTCCCCTCGGATTGGGGGATAAAAATTTCGGATTTCAATCCCTCTCACCCGGTCTGCTATACCGCTCGCGGTCGAGATTGTCCGATTACATACTAGCCCGAAGCACAAGCGAGGTTGTTAAGTCATTGCTTTGCTTGCGCTTCAGGCTAGTATGTCGGTATAACAATGCCATCGGTGTGCAACCTTACAGTCAAGTCCCGGGGTATTGTAGCGCCGCGTTGTTTGAAACGCAAGCCGGTTGTCGGCACATGGGGAGAACTGGAAAGTGCAACGGGATTTTTGATGAAAGCAGCCTTGCGTGGAACGGAATTCATTCCGTCTACCCGAAATAGGCAGGGCAATTTACAGTTCTCAAGCGATTTTTCCGGTTTTGCTTGCAAATCGTTTTCCCTTGGTGTATCATGAGAATGGAAGGGGAGCCTTTTCACGAACGCTCTTCAAATTGTTTCCTTGGTGGAGTTCCTGACAAGACGGTCGATATTCCGGAGTCTGTGGTTCCGGAAAACGAGAGGTTCTGTTGGGGATCATTATAACCTGTTGGAGGACCTTAGGACCGGCGAATCAATAAGTGTCGGGTTTTCGGAACGTACTCATCTCGCTCCGCGAGATGGAATGCATCTCGCGGAGCGAGATGAGTACAGTTATTGATTCGCCGGTCCTTACCACGTCAGATCCGGTGAACTGACAAGAGAGGGTTCGGACGAGCTTCATGGCCTCCATTTCGGCGTTCGCCGAAGGGCCAGGGTAGTGCGATGCGGGCGGCGAGTCTGCCAACATCGCAGTGCGGAAGGTTGGTTCGTGACTGATTGGGGAACTCGTATGTCGCCATGCTATCAGTGTTCGGGTAATTGTTAGTGACGGTTCTCTAGCGGTTATGACTGCGCGGGGAGCGGGTCATGAGCATTGTTGAATATTCCGTAAATACGGATGTCTCCGGGGAATCCTTTGTCCCCGAGAATCATCGGGTCTTGCATCGTCTCGCCACGGTGCGCCGCGCGCAGGGCATATCGCGCGCCGCAGTAGCGCGGCATTTGAATGTGGACGTGGAGGAAATTCGCCGGCAGGAAGAAGAAAACAACGATCTGCCGATCTGGGTACTCTACGAGTGGCAGAAGATCCTCGAAGTGCCCGTTGCGGAACTGCTTGTTGAAGCGGAGGACTCGCTTTCGCAACCGCTCGTGCAGCGAGCTCAGTTGGTTCGCCTGATGAAGACGGCCTTGGCCCTTCTGGAATATGCCGACAACAAGGCCACGCTCACGATGGCCCAGGCACTGGTCGATCAGCTCGTCGAAGTCATGCCGGAGCTGCAAGGGATCGCCGCATGGAAAGCTGTCGGCAAACGCCGCACACTGGACGACTTGGGCATCGCCGCCACGAGGACCATGTCTAAAGACATCTTCATCGATTTCATGGATTGAGAGTCTGCGCGGAACACCGTAGGGTGAGATCGAGCCCCGCCAAGACATTTACCTGCCTTTTAGGATAACCTCTGAGTCAACCGTAGTGCCGACCCAAACTTCCACTTCGCCGACCCCTGAGGATCAGCATTCGCTGCTGGAAAAACACCGCTGGTTGGTCTTCGTGCTACCGATGGCGGTCTATATGCTCATCGGCTCGATCGAGCCTTCGCCCAGCGAGCCAGGTGGCAAGATGCTCGGCTTGGCGATTCCTTATTCGGCCTATCCTCTAGTCTACACGGCCAAGATTGCCCTGACCCTCGTGGCCATCGCCCTGGTCTTGCCCGGCTATCGGCAGTTCCGTCACACGCCGGGCCTACTGGCCGTGCTCGTCGGCGCGGTCGGAGTCGTCGTCTGGATCGGGCTCTGGTATCTGTCGAATCTGATGGGGCTGACGCAGTTGCTCGCCCGGTTGCCCGGCTACGGTCCGCGTCCGGAGTTCAATCCCCTGAAGGAGCTTGCCCCTACGCCCATCTGGGCTTGGACCTTCCTGGCGATCCGCTTCTTCGGCTTGGTCGTCGTGGTGCCGGTGATTGAAGAGTTCTTCCTCCGCGGCTTTCTCATGCGCATGGTGGTGGACCAGGACTGGTGGAAGGTGCCTTTCGGCAAGGTCACCGCGGCTGCCTTGGCCGTAAGCATTGTCGTGCCGTTACTTTCGCATCAGCCCGGCGAATTCCTCGCAGCAGCGGCATGGTTCGGCATGGTCACCTGGTTGATGGTTCGCACTCGCAATCCCTGGGACTGCGTGATCGCTCACGCGGTGACCAACCTCTTGCTGGGCATCTATGTGGTGACCTGGCAGCAGTGGGTGCTGTGGTAGGGGGGTTACTTCGTGGACCGAACGCCCAGCCGTTCACGTTGGGTGGCCGAAACGGTTTAATTCACGCAAAAGGTATTCCGCGGCTCTTGCCGAAGCCCCGCCGTGGGCCACTTTGGCCTTCAATTGTTCCAGTGCCGCAATCTGTCGGGCCAGGGCCGCCGGATCGTTCAGCCATTCAATCACATGTCCGGCCACTGCGGCCGACTTGTCTTCGCAGGTGAGATACTCGGGGAACAAAACCTTCTCCGCTCCCGGTTGCGATGGATTGTAGGGACTTAAATCGGCTGGATACAACTCGCCGGTGGAAAGGAGATTGACCAGCGTAATGTACTTGACCTTGCGAAATCGCTTTTGCACGGCATAGGCGAGCGGGCTGATCCAATAGTGAATGACTGTTGGCTTGGTGTGATAGAGCAGTTCCATCGACACCGAGCCCGAGCAGGCCATGCAGCAGGTGGCCAGTTGCATGAGTTCCGGCGTCTGACCAGAATAGATGTCGATGACCGGCTTGGAATTCTCTCCTGACCGCTCCCCGCTCCCCGCTCCCTGCTTCCCGCCCACCATCCACTGCCCACCGCCCACAACCATTTCCCGAGCCATCTGCGCGTGCTTGGGTTTGAAGGCCGCAATGGCAAAACGAGCCTCCGGCACAGCTTGCCGCACGTGGGTGGCCGCCTTGAGGAACCAGGGGAGGTTGTGCAGCACCTCCTGCGTTCGTGAGCCGGGAAGAATGGTCACCAGAGGGCCGGTACGGCGATGGGATTCGAGGAATGATTCATCAAACTTGTGCTGCCGCACTTCGTCGAAGAACGGATGGCCGACAAACGTCGCATTGCAGCCGCGCTGGCGGAACCACTCTTCTTCAAAAGGCAGGCTACAGAGCACATGATCGCTCAGCCGTCGCATTTTCTTCGCTCGCCAAGTTGCCCAGGCCCAGATTTGCGGCGGTGTATAATAGAACACGGGAATGCCGTGGATCTTGGCCCTCCAAGCGATCCACCAATTGAAGCCTGGATAGTCAACCAGCACGACCGCATCGGGCCGGTGGTGCCGGAAATAGCGATCGGCACGGCCGGCCAAGTCCCAAAACTTGTGAAGATTGGCCAAGGCACGGCCGAACCACATGACAGCCAGTTCGGTCAGATCGGCGTGCAGGTCGCAGCCAACTGCCGCCATCCGTGGACCTCCATACCCAACGGCCTCAAACCGCGGGCAGTGTTGTTGTAGTTGGCATATAAGGTTGGCTGCGTGCAGGTCGCCGCTGGGTTCACCGGCACAGAAGAACAGCCGCAGAGGTGCAGAGGACATGCGGCAAGTATCGCAGATTCTAGCAGGGAAAGGAAGCCAGAAGAACTGCAAGGTCCAACGCGACAAAGGAATGAATTCCGTTCCACGAGATGGCCGTCTTCCCTCGGAAGCGTCGCGCCGTTACCATTACTTTCTTCGGAGGGTAATTATGGAATCGCTCGAAAGCCAATTATTGATCGCATCACCCCAACTGTTGGACCCCAACTTCGTCCACACGGTGATTCTGCTCGTTGAGCATAACGATATGGGAGCATTAGGGTTAGTCATTAACCGACCGACCGGAAAAACGGTCCAGGAGCTGTGGAGGCAAGTTGGTGAATTACCCTGCGAGAGCCAACAGCCCGTTCATTTGGGTGGGCCAGTCTCGGGGCCTTTGATGGCTATTCATATCGCGGCCAGTCTGGCCGAAATGGAGCTTGCCGCAGGCGTATTTTTTGCGGCGAAGAAGCAGAATCTCGACGAATTGGTCCGCCACGGCGAGCGTTTCAAGCTCTTTATTGGCCACGCTGGCTGGGGCCCCGGACAATTGGAGGCAGAGATCGAGGAGGGTGCCTGGCGGGCGATTCCTGCCAGATTGGAAGATATTTTTGACGCCGACGACGACCTTTGGCAACGACTCATGCAAAGGGCCATGGCGGGCGTCCTGCCGGAAATGCTCGGAATCAAGCACATTCCTCCCGATCCTTCGCTGAACTAAAAGGCTGGAAAGCCTGACCTTCGGGAGGTCGAAAAAAAACCGCCCTGAGCAATAGAATGCTTGTTCAGGACGGAAAATATTCGTACCGTAAGGCACGACGAGCCCGCTTGACCTCAGTCAGGCGGGTGGTGTTCGATCTCAAATTGTGTCGAGAGACTCGCCCCGAAAGACATGAAACACGTAGAGCGAGCATATGCAGTTTTGTCTGATTGCTACCCCCTTTCGTCATGATAAGGTGCGGAGATCAGGTCCAAAGTAATGATTCGTAATGTCCAAGAAGAAAGCAATAACCTTTTAGGTTTAGTGGTGTGCAGTCACATGGGTTATGGCGTGGAAACGTGGACAACGTAAAAATTCAACCACTCGCCAAGATGTCAAAACTGCTGTAGGTCAGGCTTTCCAGCCTGACAGTGAACCGGGCAACGTCAGGCTGAAAAGCCTGACCTACTTGATATTCTGGGATATTCCGGTTCAGTCCCTGTCGGCGCAAAGAACCGCGACGAAGGCTTTTTGGGGTATTTGGACCTGGCCGATCTGTTTCATTTTCGCTTTGCCCTTCTTCTGTTTATCGAGGAGCTTGTTCTTACGCGAAACGTCGCCGCCATAGCACTTCGCGGTCACATCCTTTCGGTAAGGCTGGATCGTCGACCTCGCGATGATGGTGCCGCCAATGGCGCCCTGGATCGGGATCTTAAACAGGTGGCGGGGAATCGCTTCGGCAAGTTGTTCGCAGTAGTGGATCGCCCGGTTCCTCGCCTTGTCGCGATGGACCAGGTAGGAAAGCGTGTCGACCGGCTCCTGGTTGACTAAAATATCGACCTTTACAACGTCGGTTTTTCGATATTCGATCGGGACATAGTCGAACGATCCGTAGCCTCGCGTGATGGTCTTGAGTTTGCCGTAGAAATCGAAGAGTACCTCTCCAAGCGGCATCTCGCTAATCACTTCGACCCGGCCCACGGAGAGATAATTCATTGTCTGGCTCTCCGAACGATGTTCACGGCATAGCTCCATGACAGAACCGACGTACTCCTCGGGGGTAAGAATGGCTGCCTTGATATAGGGCTCGGAGACCGAGTCGATCTTCATGGGATCGGGCCAGTAGCTTGGGTTATCGACATCGATCGTCTTGCCATCCTTCAAGGTCACTTTGTACTTTACCGAGGGGGCTGAGATGACCAGTCCGATGTCAAACTCTCGCTGCAAACGCTCCTGAATCACGTCCAGGTGAAGAAGGCCGAGAAACCCACAACGAAACCCAAAACCAAGGGCCGCCGAACTATCCTTTTCATAGGTGAGCGAAGCATCGTTGATTGCCAGCTTGTCCATGGCCTTGCTAAGATCCTTGTACTCATTGGTATCCATCGGATAGATCGAGGAAAAGACGACCTGCCTCGCCTTCTTATAGCCTGGAACCGGTTCGGTCGCTTGGCGATCGAGGTGCGTGATCGTATCGCCGATCTCGATCTCTCGTACGCTCCTGATTCCGGCGACGATATAACCCACCTCCCCGGCACTAAGTTGCTCCTTTGGACAGAGCTTCAACTGGTTGAAGCCGAGCTCCTCCACCGTATAATCGCAACCCATGTGCATGAAATGGATTGTGTCGCGCGGTTTTAGCGTGCCTTCCATGATGCGACACTGGAGTATCACCCCCCGATACCGATCAAAATGGGCGTCGAAGACCAACACTTTCAGCGGCGCGTCCGGGTCGCCCTTGGGACAAGGTAACTTCTGGACGATTCCCGCAAGCACGTCTTCAACGCCGAGGCCGGTCTTTGCGGAAACGGGGATCGCCTCGAACGGATCTAGCCCCAAATCCGCA
>JANXQG010000322.1 GCA_025356915.1 Planctomycetota bacterium
CCCGACCGCCTACGGCGGTCGGGACGCGGGGGGGCGATCGCGGTCATTCCAAAACCCGTGCTCAAGCACAGGCCGAATACCGGCTGCGCCGGGAATGACCATAAATGGCCATGAAGACGCTCGGCCGGCCGAAAGATGTGGGCAACGACAAGCCCTTAGGACCGGCGCATCAAAACTGTACTCATCTCGCGGAGCGAGATGAGTACGTTCCGAAAACCCGACACTTATTGATTCGCCGGTCCTTAGCGATCCTACCGCAAAGCGGTTGCGTTGATCACCCGGTCATTTCCAGTTCCTCCCAACGGCGATACGTCTCGGCAAGATCGCTCTGGAGAGACTCCAGACGGTTCTTGGCACTGATGATTTCGGCTGGGGCCTTGCGATAGAAGGCCGGATCGGCCGCGAGCTGATGGAGTTCGCCCAGTTCGGCTTCCATCGCCTCAATCCGTTGCGGCAAAGCCTCCAACTCTCGCTGTTCTTTGTACGTCAAGCGCCTTGTATGCTGTTTCGGCGACTGCTTCGGCTCGGCATGGGCGGTGAGAGGCTTGGCGACCGGCGGCTGCCATTCCGGACGTTGGCGGAGCCAGTCATCGTAACCGCCGGCATATTCCTTGACCTGCCCCTCACCTTCCAGAACCAGTGTACTGGTCACCACGTTGTTGAGAAACTCGCGGTCGTGACTGACCAATAATAGCGTGCCGGCATACGCGCTCAAGAGGTCTTCCAGCAGTTCGAGCGTCTCCAGGTCTAGGTCATTGGTCGGTTCGTCCATGACCAGCACGTTGGACGGTTTAGTGAAAAGGCGGGCCAGCAGCAACCGGTTCCGCTCGCCCCCCGAGAGCCGCGCAACGGGACTACTTGCCTGTTCGGGAGTGAAGAGAAAATCTTCGAGGTAACCGATGATATGTCGTGTGCGGCCGTTGATGGTCACCGAGTCCGACCCGTCGCGGATGTTTTCACGTACCGATTTTGTCTCGTCCAGTTGCGCATGGAGTTGGTCGAAATAAGCAACCTCCAGATTGGTTCCGTGCCGAACGATCCCCGTTCGCGCCGGCAGATCACCTAGCAGTATCCGCAAGAGAGTTGTCTTGCCTGAGCCGTTGGGGCCGATCAACCCAATCCGATCACCCCGCATGATCGTGGTCGAGAAATTGTCGACGATGGCACGGCTCCCGTAACGGAAATGGAGATTTTTTGCCTCGATCACCAGCCGGCCCGTGCGGTCTGCGTCCTGGATTTCCATTTTCACGTCGGCGGGACGATCGCGTCGAGCAAGACGAACCTCGCGCAATGCCTCCAGGGCGCGGACTCGGCCTTCGTTGCGAGTCCGCCGGGCCTTAATGCCGGTGCGTATCCAAACCTCCTCTTGAGCACGCTTCTTGTCAAACTCGGCGTTTTGCTTGGCCTCGACTTCGAGTGCCGCCTCTTTCCGATTCAGGTAGGTCGCGTAGTCACAAGACCAGCTTGTGAGCCGGCCGCGGTCAAGTTCCAGGATGCGGGTCGCCACGCTGCGGAGCAAGGCTCGGTCGTGCGTAACAAACAGCAGCGTGCTGCTAGAACGCAGCAGGAAATCCTCCAGCCAGCGGATGGCGTCGATGTCGAGGTGGTTGGTCGGCTCGTCCAAGAGGAGGATATCCGGGCTGCCGACCAGGGCCTTGGCCAACAGCACGCGGCGTTTCATGCCGGCGGAAAGAGTGGCCACGTCCGCGTCGGGCTGGAGGCTCATGCGCGAGACAATGGCCTCGATCTGCTGGTGCATGTTCCAGCCGCCATCAGCTTCCAGTGCGTGTTGGATGCGGCCCAACTCCGCTTGAAGGTCGTGGCTTTCTTCGCTAGCAAGCCGGCTCGCCAGACGATGATACTCGGCCAACATTTCTGCCATGGGGCCAAGCCCCCTGGCGACCTCATCAAAAACCGAGCCGTGAAGGTCCGCCGGCACTTGCTGGGGGAGCATCGCAGTACGTAGCCCCTGTTGCCGAATGACCTCGCCTCGATCCGGTTCCAGAATACCCTGTAGGAGGCGGAGGAGCGTTGTCTTGCCCGTGCCATTGCGACCCAAAAGGCAGACCCGTTCGCCCGGCTCAATCGTCAGATTGGCTCGGTCCAAAATCAGAGGGCCGCGGAAGCCCAGGTAAACGTCGGAAAACGCGATAAGTGACATCCCTGGATGATACTCTTTTGTTTGGAAAGTTATCGTAAAATGTTTATGTGTAACGACATGTAGTTTTTTGAAAAGTGCTCGTGAGACAGTTTCATGACGGTTTCCGGTTCAGTTCTTCTCGTAATTCATCTCAGCAGTTTTGTTCCAAGGGTGCTTTCCAACGTCGGTAAACCGTGTGTCATCGGGACTGTTCCAGTCTACCATTGCGAATGCGGGTTGTCTGCCCTTCGCTAGCAGTGACGGCAGGCCGTAGGGTGCGTGGAGCGAGCGAACCAGCAGTGACAGCCGTTGGCTACACCTTGCCATTAACCCGGATTATTCATAAATTGTAGGATGCGTGGAGCGAACCAACACCCGGGAAATGGTGGGTTACGCATGGAGTCGATCCCTTGGGAACACTTACCCCTGTTCTCGACCGGTTCGCGTAACGCACCATTTCGCTCGCGGTCCGTACTCCACCCACCCTACGTTGAATAATCCGGGTTAACTCTTTCCGTAACAGAATTTTAATTAGAAATCCGGCGGATGAGTATTTACTATAAATGTTTGTGTGGCGACAGCGAGCATCTTGCGCTCATGGAGCGCGATGCGGTAGCGGTTCAGGATGCTGCCGGGCGAAATTGGATCTGCTATCCGATCACCGCCCGCAAGGTCAAAAACTTGACGATGCTGGCGCACGTGTCGGAAGTATTTGAGGCCGACGCCACGGCCCGTCGGCAAGGCATCAGCCAGCAAGGGACGGAGGTTCGCATCTATTATTGCGAAGACGAATGTGAATTGTTCCAGAAACTGCTGCTGGATACGGCGAGGGAGACCGGAGAAGCGTGAATTACTAATCTGCCAGAATCTTGCACTTGGGCAGGGCTTCCCGAAGCTGCTTCAGCCCCTTGTTGTCGATCTGGGTGTTGTTCAGGTCGAGACTTTTCAAGCTCTTCAAATTTTTGAGCACATCGATCGAAGCGTTCGTGATGGGATTGAGTTTGAGCTTGAGCGTTTCTAGCTGCGTCAGGCCCGCAAGGTACTTCACGCCCTCGTCGGTGATGTTGTCATCTTCCAGGCTGAGAGTCGTGAGCTTCTTCAACCCGGTAAGGTTCTTCAAGCCAGCGTCGCTGATGCGCGTGTGCCAAAGGTCGAGAAATTCTAACTCGGTCATATCCTTCAGGTTGGCCAGTCCCTCGTCATCGGTGCTGGTTTCGCTGATTTCCAACCGCTTCAGTCCCTTAGCGGACTTGAGATGGACAATGCCGGATCCGGTGGTCGAGGTGCCGCGAAGATCGAGCCGCTTCAAATGGGTCATTCCCACGAAGTTGGCCAAGCCGTCGTCGGTCACGGCACTGCAGCGCAGGAGGTCCAACTGCTCCAGATCCTTCCCCTTGAGCACCGCCAAGCCAACGTCGCTGACAAGGCCATCTTGGACGGCCAGGATCTTCAGTTTCTCCATGCCGGCAAGGGCCTTCATGCCATCATCGGTTATCGATGCGCTGCGAATCTTGAGGTCCTTCAGAATCGGCAACCGAGAGAGGGCCACAAGCCCGACGTCGGTAATTTTCGTACCGCGGAGGTCGATGGCTCGCAGTTGCTTCATCGTGGCAAGCTTGGTAATCCCCGCGTCGCCGATCCTGTTGTAGAGGAGTTTGAGATTCTCTAATTTTGGCATTTGCGCCAGGTAGCCCATGGCGTCGTCGGACATACGGTCCGTGCGGCGGAGATTCAGAACGCGGATCTCGCTGAGTTTGGATAGTTCCTTGACTCCCGCATCGGTTAGGTCGGTATTCTCCATGCCAAGTTCACGGAGCTTAGGGAATTGGGCCAAGGCCGAAATGCCGGCATCGTTGATCTCCGCGCCGTAGAGATCGAGCTTAACAACGTTCTTCAAGGCCGTCAGCAAAAGAATGTCGGCGTTGGTGGTTGCTCGCGGATTCAGATCGACGGCGATAACGGATTTGTCCGGGCCATACTCGATTTTGCCGCCGAGCACTTTAATGCGGGCCAGGGCAGCGGCCACCGTCGGCTCCTCGGCGGCCAGGGTGGGGACGATGAACCATCCGAGTAACAAGGTCAAGAAGGGAACTTTCCAGACAGTCATGATGCACTCTCCAAAGGAGGGGGGGTGGAAGGAAGGGTAAGCAGACCTTCCAGTGTAACTCAACGAGGCGGAATATGCCAATCCCTGCTTTTTTCACCCTGCTTTTTTCTGCCTGTTTTTTTCACCCGTCCTCATTCACGAGCAGGAAATAACATTGGAGTTGCTGCTCCTGCTGAACGACTCCAAAGATAGCCTTTCCACCGTTC
>JANXQG010000377.1 GCA_025356915.1 Planctomycetota bacterium
GGTGAGCATCGGTCACGAAGACTGCCCAGGCGCATTCATCCCGAAGTGGATCTGATGCAAGATCCAGGAGTTGAGCTTTGCGATTGTTGAGGAATAGACAGTGCCATGCCCAATCCCCAGTTCCCCAATGTTTCGTCGCTCATCGCTCAAGCTCGCCACGGCGATGCCGGGTGCCGCGACCAACTGTTTGTGCTGTGCCGCAGCTATCTGGAAATCGTTGCCCGGGCTCAGGTTGAGACGTGGCTACGGACGAAGGTCGATGCTTCGGACTTGGTGCAGGAGACGATGCTCGAGGCATTCCGCGACTTCGAGCATTTCGGCGGCAACAGCGAGCAAGAGTGGCTGGCTTGGTTGAAGCGGATCCTGGCTCACAACTTGGCCGATTTCGTGCGTCGCTACCGGGGCACGGCCAAGAGGCAGACGCGACGGGAAGTGCCCATCCGCTCGCCGCAGGACTCCACACAAGCCTTCGGTGTGGCCGAGCCGGCGGCTCCCTGCCTTACCCCGAGCCAGGAATTCCTGCAACTCGATAACGAGCTTCGTGTTACCGCCGCCTTGGCCCAGTTGCCTGCCGACTATCAGGAGGTCATCGTGCTGCGGAACCTTCAGCGGCTTTCCTTCAACGAAGTCGCCGAGCGCATGGAACGTTCCCGCCCCGCCGTGCAGATGCTCTGGATGCGTGCGATTAAAAAACTACAAGAGGCGATGGAGCCGAGCGAGGAGCCGGATTAATCTCTACGCGTACATCACCGGTTACCGAAATGGATATTCTCGACAACCCCCAACTCCTCGAACTTTTGGACGACTACCTATCGCAGCTTCAGGCGGGCAAGCATCCTGATCGTGCCGCCCTGCTCCACAAACACCCGGAGCTGGCCGCCTCACTGAAGTGTCTCGAAGCTCTGGAAGGTCTGATCCCGGTGGGAAGTTCCGATTTGGACCTCGACATGCCTGTCGTGGAAAACCAGGGCTTTCCACGTGATTTTGGCCCCTACGAACTCCTGGAAGAAGTCGGCCGGGGCGGCATGGGCGTGGTCTACAAGGCGCGGCAAAAAGCGTTGAACCGCATCGTGGCCATCAAGATGATCCTGGCCACGCACCTAGCATCGCCGGAACACATCCGCCGCTTCCAGATTGAGGCCTGGGCCGCCGCCCGATTGCGGCATCCCAACATCACGCAGATTCACGATGTCGGTCAGCAGAACGGCCAGCACTACTTCACGATGGAATACGTCGAAGGTGAAAGCTTGGCCCAGCGGATCGCACGGCAAAAATTGTCTTTCAGCGAGATCGTTCAATTGCTGAGCGTCATCGCTCGGGTAGTCGACCATCTGCACGCCCAGGGCGTCGTACATCGCGACCTGAAACCTTCAAACATCCTTCTGGATCGCGACGACCAGCCCTACGTGACCGACTTCGGCTTGGCCAAGATTTTCGTGTCAGGCTCCGAGGCGACGGCTACGGGCGTGATCGCCGGCACGCCCAACTACATGGCCCCGGAGCAGGCTTCGGGCCACAGTTCCGAGGTCGGCACCGCCGCCGACATCTATAGTCTGGGAGTGATACTCTATGAGTTGCTGACCGGCGAGCCGCCATTCCATCAGGAGAATCCGTGGGACACGCTGTTGGACGTACTCGGACGGGAACCGCGCTATCCGCGACAGCTCAACCCGCAGGTGCCGCATGGCTTGGAGTTGATCTGCCTGAAGTGCCTGGCCAAGTCGCCGGCCGAGCGCTATCGTTCGGCGACCGCATTGGCCGATGATTTGGAACGATTTGCTCGGCACGAACCGCTTTCGGTGAAGCCGCCGAACGTGATCGAGCAATTGATCCAGTGGGCCCGCCGCCAGCCGGCCCTGGCCACGCGATTGGGGGCCCTGGGCGTATTCTACCTCGTGGAGACCGGAAACTATCATTACCACGTGGTCGACATGTCTTTCCACGTCAAGATAACGCTTCTCACCGCCGCCTGGGCCATCATCGCGATCGTTTGTCAGCAGTTCGTTGGTCACGAGCGGTTGGCGGTATCGGCTCGTTTTGTTTGGGGCACTCTCGATTCGCTCATGCTGTTGATCGTGCTGCTGTTCGTGGCCGACGGTGCCGCCAGTGCCCTGGTGGTCGGCTATCCGCTATTGATCGCCGGATCGGGTCTATGGTTCCATGTCCGCTTCGTGGGCTTCATGACCGCTACATCGCTCATTTCCTACGGCGTTCTGGTAGTCGATTTTTATTACTGGCGGACCCGCTTGCAGGAGAATTTTGACAAATCCGTTACCCGGCATATCCTTTTTGCTGTTTCCCTGATTGTCTTGGGAGCGATCGTGTCGTCGCTTGTTCACCGATTGCGAATGCTGAGCAAGTTCTACGGGCGGCAACTGCCCTAGGACCGGCGAATCGATTACAGGTAGGCTCACGGGCGGCAGGAATACCGCGAGCGGCATTGGAACGCAGACTCTTCCTAGGCGTTAAGACTCGTCTTCCTGATCTGCCGTTTTGGCAGATTGCACCCAATTTGCCTTCTTTCGCATTATTCGGGGTCGTGACATGGTCCGATAGCAAAAAAGTATGCTCGGAAGCGGGCCTGCGACGAGTGCCCTTGGGCTCGGCAGGCATTACCAACCAGAAAACATTCACTAATCGGGATGGTCGCGACTATGAAACTCAGATCACTATTCACAGCCCTCGGTACAACGGCGATTCTAAGCCTGCTCATCGGCGTTATACATGCTCAAGAAAATCGAGCCGATCAGGCATCCAAAAGCAGTGCTCAAGCGACGCAAGGAGACTTCGCGCCTGAGATGAATGTCGAGGAGACATCGCCTGCCCAGCAGGTTTGGAAACTGCGGCAACCGGAGTTTTTCAAATGCCATGGCATCGATGTGGGTGGCTGGGTTGAACAGGGTATTACC
>JANXQG010000408.1 GCA_025356915.1 Planctomycetota bacterium
GTGTTGCTAGGCCGAGGCCAATCGCAATCCCTTGGTCCCTTCCGTCAACGCGCCCAAGGTGAGGCCCCTTGGCTCCGCCGGCATTTTGCCTTCCGGTTTTAGGGGCAGAAGTAGAAGTAGGGTGGGGAGAGTGAAACGAGCCACCCTACCATTATTCGCGTTCCGCACCTATCGGTTGAACAAAAAGGGTTCTTAACGGAACTTTGCAGTTTTGCAACGCGAAGGGGTCAGGTCCATGTTTTCGGGCAAAGATCTCGGGTGAATTTCATGCGTTCTCGCCGAAAAATGGACCAGACCCCGGACTTTGCAGTTCTGTGCGCGGTGCCGGCCGGGTGCTGGTAGTTTGCGAGCCATTTTGTTAACATGAGGGGATTACTGCAACTTAAAGGGGAAACTGATGAAAATTCGATGCGTTGTATTGTGTGTTCTTGCCGCACTGTTGTTGACGCCGCGAACACTTGTCCAGGCAGCAGAGAAGGCGGTCCTTGCAGCCTCGCCCGCCGGTCAGATACTGTGGTACGAAAAGTCGGCCCAGAACTGGGAGACGGAATCACTGCCAATCGGCAATGGCCGGTTGGGCGCGATGATTTTCGGTACGGTTGAAAAGGAGCAGATCCAATTCAACGAGATCACACTTTGGACAGGTGACGAAAAAGATACGGGCCAATACCAGAATTTTGGCCAAGTTGAAGTGGATCTGCCGCAGGTCAAGCCTGCGTTAAACTACCGGCGCGAGTTGGATATCAGCCGTGCGGTTCACACGGTGACCTACATCAGCGACGGTGTGACTTATTGCCGCGAATCGTTTTCCAGTTTTCCTGACCAAGTCATGGTCTTCCGGTTTACCGCCGACAAACCTGCGAGTTACACCGGCGTCATCACCCAGAAGGACTCGCATAATGTCAAAATCGCGGTCTCGCAGAATCGCCTGACATCCGCCGGTAAGTTGAAAAACGGGCTACAGTTCGAGTCGCAGATACTGGTCCTGAACGATGGCGGCACGCTTGAGGCCAGGCCCGAAGGCATAGCATTCAAAGGCGTCAACGGCCTGTCGCTCATTCTCGGGGCCGGCACGGATTATCTCAACCAGCGCAGCAAGGGCTGGCGGACAGGTGAATCGCCGCACCGCAAAATTACCGAGCAAATTGAAAAAGCGGCCAAACGCTCCTATGCGGACATGTTGGCGGCACATATCCATGACTACCAGGCGTTGTTCAATCGTGTACGGCTAGACAATGGTAAGACGGAGGCCAGGATCGCGAGGCTGCCAACTTCGGGGCGGCTGGCCAACTACAAGACTCTCAATGCAAAGGATCCGGAACTGGAAAACCTGCTTTTCCAGTACGGCCGATATCTGCTCATCAGTTCATCGCGCAACAGCCTCCCTGCCAATTTACAGGGATTATGGAACAACAGCAACAATCCGCCCTGGCGCTGTGACTATCACTCCAATATCAACATCCAGATGAACTACTGGTTGGCCGAGACTGCCAACTTGGCGGAGTGTGCCGAACCGTTGCTGGCCTACATCGCCAGTCTGCGTGAGGTGCGGAAAGAACAGACTTCGGCTGAGTTCAAAACGAAGCGAGGATGGACCGTGCGGACGGAAAATAATATCTTTGGCGGATCCGGGTGGGAATGGAACACGCCCGGCAGCGCTTGGTATTGCCAGCACCTGTGGGAACATTACGCATTTGGGTGCGACAAAGAGTACCTGAAAAGCGTGGCTTATCCCGTCTTGAAAGAAGTGTGCGAGTTTTGGGAGGACCGGCTGAAGATGTTGCCCGGGGGAAAGCTGGTGGCGCCGATGGGTTTTTCGCCTGAGCAGGGACCGCGCGAAGATGGCGTGTCGTTTGACCAGGAAATCATCTGGGATCTGTTCACCAACTATATCGAAGCCTCGCAGACGCTGGATGTCGATCCGGAGTATCGTCAGAAGGTCACGGCCATGCGCGACAAACTGCTTGTACCCAAAATCGGTAAATGGGGTCAGTTGCAGGAATGGATGGTCGATCGCGACGACCCCAGGAACAATCATCGCCATGTGTCGCACCTGTTTGCCGTTCATCCCGGCCGGCAGATCGCACCGATGAATACACCTGCGTTGGCCGAGGCCGCGAGAGTTTCTCTGAGAGCACGCGGCGACGGCGGCACCGGCTGGAGCAAAGCCTGGAAAATTAACTTCTGGGCACGCCTGCTGGATGGCAATCATGCCTACAAGATGTATTCCGAACTATTGAAGAACAACATCACCTTGAACTTGTTCGATACGCATCCGCCATTCCAAATCGATGGCAATTTCGGTGCCACCGCAGCGGTTTGTGAGTTGTTGCTCCAGAGCCAGGCAGGCGAGTTGCATCTGCTCCCGGCACTGCCCGATGCGTGGGCCACAGGCTCCGTGACGGGCCTGCGCGGGCGTGGGGGGGTTGTGGTGGATATGGCGTGGGAGAAGGGTAAGCTTCTCAACGTGACCATCAAATCCAACCTGGGCGGCCGCTGCCGGATCCGAGCAAGCTCTTCGCTCACGATGGAAGGCGCACTCGCTTCATCGGTCAAGTCACCGGAGGCCAATGTCATTGAGTTTAATACAACCGCAGGGACGACCTACACGTTTACAGGTAAATAAGGGGCGTATGAAAGGGATATCCTCCTGTGCTTCCCGAACTCTCCAACATGCTCTCCTGGTGGCAATGGTCCATTTTGGCCGCAGTGCCGCCAACGATCGTGCTGCTCTATTTCCTGAAGCTCAAGCGTCGGCCGCTGGAAGTCCCTAGCACCTACCTCTGGCACAAGTCGATCGAAGACCTGCACGTCAACTCGATTTGGCAGCGGCTGCGGAACAATTTACTGCTCTACCTACAACTGGCGGTCGTGCTCTTCATCGTCCTGGCCGTGCTCAGGCCAAGCTGGCAGGCCCTCCGCCTCTCCGGCAGTCGGCTGGTCCTCCTGATCGATAACTCGGCCAGTATGCAAGCCACCGATGTCCAGCCGAACCGGCTGGAGGAGGCTAAACACCGCGTGGGCGAGCTGATCGATCAGATGCGCTCCGGTGAATCCGCCATGCTGATCAGCTTTTCCGACACCGCCCGGGTAGAGCAGAACTTCACCGACAACCGCCAGCAACTCCGTGAGGCCCTGGCGGCAATCCACCCCAGCCAGCACTCGACGAACCTCTCGGAAGCCCTCAAGCTGGCCGCCGGTCTGGTCAATCCAGGCCAGGCGAACGAAAAATCGACCGATCTCCATGTGGCCGGGACGAAACTCTTCATTTTCAGCGATGGCCGCTTCCCTACAGTCCCGAACTTTGAACTGGGCAACCTCGATCCGATCTTCGTGCCGATCGGCCGTTCCGACTCCGCCAACGTGGGCATCGTGGCCTTTGGCGCGAGCCGCGCCGATGATAAAAATGGCAAGCTCCAGGCATTCGCCCGTTTGAACAACTCCGGTCCAGCGGCGGCTGAGGTTCTGTTGAAATTGTTCGTCAACGACCAGATCCAGGCGACCGACGCCGACCGGCTGAGTATTCCGCCGGGCGAAACCCGGGGGCTGGCCTTCCCGCTGGATGACTTCGATTCGGGCGTTTTGCACCTCCGGGCCGAGACGGGCGACCAACTAGCCGTGGACGACGAGGCGTGGATTGTCGTCAACCCGCTTCGCCGAGCTAGGGTTTTGCTGATTACGCCCAAGAACGAACGTCTGGAGCAGGTCCTGGCCACAAAGGCGGCAACCGAATTGGCCGAGGTCCGGGTGGAAAACCCTGATTTTCTCAAGACCAAGACTTACCGGGACCAGATCGAATTGGGCGCGTGGGATCTCGCAATCTATGATCGGGTTCCGCCAGCAAGGATGCCGCGAACCAACACATTTTTCATCGGCTGTATCCCACCTGGGGGCGGCTGGAAGGCTAAGTCCGAGGTCGCCTTGCCGCAAATTATCGATGCCGCCGTGTCGCACCGCTTAATGCAATGGGTCGATATCAACGAGATTCAGAAGGTGATTGCGGCCACGCCGCTAGTTGTGCCGAGCGGGGGGATGGTACTCATCGATTCCGACGCCGGGCCGCTGCTGGCGATCGCTCCCCGCGAAAGCTTCGAGGACATGGTACTGGGAATGTCCCTGCTCGAGGAGCGCGCGGCAGCCGATGGTTCCCGTGCCATTTATCGAAATACCGACTGGCCGTGGCGAGCGAGTTTTGCCTCGTTCGTATTCAATCTCCTGACGGATCGGGCAGGCAGCCAGGACTTGACGGCCTCCGGTTCCTATCGGCCAGGAATGCCCGTGATCCTTGAAGCCCCTGATTCCCGAACCGAGCTAGACGTCCAGGTTCCGTCCGGGGCCACGGAGCATCTTCCGCCCAGTTCTTCCGGCAAGCGGACCTTCACGGCTACGGATGAACTGGGAGTCTATCGGATTCTGTCGGGTGGCAAGCTGGTGCGGCAATTTGCCGTCAATCTGCTCGACCCGGCTGAGAGCAATATCCGACCAGAGGCTGATTCGATCATCAAGATCGGCTACGTGGAAGTGGCGGGCAAGACCGGCTGGGTCGCGGGCCACTGTGAAATATGGCGGGAACTGGTGCTCGCCGGTTTGGCGATCGCACTGCTGGAATGGTTTCTCTATCTCCGCCGCGTTCACGTCTGAATGGACAATCAGGGCGGGACCAGCTCGTTTAGGATCGCATGTCGCCGACGTTTCGGCG
>JANXQG010000433.1 GCA_025356915.1 Planctomycetota bacterium
CGGTGCCTTATTTGCACCGCCGTACTTCTTGATCATGTCTTCCGGCACGCTCATCTCGTGCTTTTGCACCAGGAACAAATGCACCCCCACGAGGGCCAGTACCGTCAGCGGAAGAATGACCACGTGCAACGCATAGAACCGAGCCAGCGTATCCCCCGTGACCTCTTCCCCACCCCGGGCCATAAGCAGAAGGTAATGGCCAACGACAGGTACCGAGTTCGCAATGGCCGTGCCGACCTTGGTGGCAAAGAAGGCCAGTTGATTCCAGGGGAGCAGGTATCCGCTGAAGCCAAACGTCATGAACACGCCTAGCAGGGCCATGCCCGTCAACCAAGTAAACTCCCGTGGCCGACGGTAGGCCCGCATGATATAGGTGGTCAAAATATGCAAGAACAGAACGCCGATCAGCAGATTTGCGCTCCAGGAATGGATCGAACGGAAGAGCCAGCCAAAATCGACCTCCGTGACGATCGCTCGCACGCTTTCAAAGGCTTGGTCGGGCGAGGGCTTGTAATAGAGGGATAATAGAATCCCCGTAACCACTTGGATTCCGAACAGGAAGAGTGCCATTCCACCTAGAAAGTAGAAGAGCGATCGACTGTGGATGGGCACGCGTTTATGGGCCGCGAGGGCGACAACACCCTCCAAGCCAAGCCGCTCGAAAAAGAAGCCCTTCACGGCCTCTTTCCAACCAGGCTTTTCAGAATTTTCAGGCTTTGCGGGAGACAATGATCTCCTCCTGTCCAGGTTTTCTAACCGCTTGATAGACTTCCAGAGGGCGGGGTGGCGGACCAGCGATGTTACGGCCGTTGAGGTCGTAGACGCCGTTATGGCAATTACAGAAGATGTCTCTGCTGGCCGCTCGATACTCGACCGTGCATTGTACGTGCGTACAGACCGCATTGATCGCTCGAGGCTCTCCATCGACCAGGATCAACAAACAAGGCTTCCCACCAAAATTGAAGGGCGGGGGCCATTGGCCAGTCTTTTCGGCACGCTTCAGTTCATCCATCTTATAGGGCGCCACCATTTCCAAGGCACCGGAACTTGTCGCAGCCCTAGGCCACAAGAATCTAGCCACGGGATAAAAGAGGGCAGCAAGCGTAGCCGCAATGCCTCCTCCAAGGCATCTCGCCAACCAACTACGGCGAGGAAACGAATCGGACATGAGCGACCTCCGAGATACCGCGATTCTTCAAGAGATTACATGATGATAACATTGGTTTGAAATCTCCGCAACTCGTGATTGATTATTTACTGCAAATCATGCGTAAAATGCCTGTCCGAAATTATCATCTCGCATTCCATAAACATTTTTGCCTCAAGACGTTATTTGATTCTTGACGCAACATGTTTTCTAGGTTAAATTCAAGTGTCCATTCACGGCAAGCCAAACCTACGCGAATGCGTGACATTATGGGTTAAGCCGGTTGAATGGTGGCACTGCAACGTACTTAGGATCTAGCCGAGTACCCCGAGATGACCCCAGGTCGTACCTGGAACAATCCAGTTCTTGGATAGGTTCTCAAATGATGGGAGAGAAGCATGAAGGTTCGGCGACGGGTGTTGATGAGCGTAGCCATGGTCATGGCTCTTACTGTGGGTGGAATCGTAGCACAGAGTGTGCGTTCGCAACCGCCGGCTGAACCGGCTGGTCCTGCGGTAAGCCCACCGGCGGATCAAACTTATACGGGTGCCAAGGCGTGCTCGGCTTGCCATTTCAAGCAGTTCATGGCTTGGAAGAAAACCAAACATGCCACGGACGCCTTTAGCAAACTGCCCGCCAAGTACAAGACTGACGCCACATGTCTGATTTGTCACGCGACCGGTTTTGGTGCGGCAACGGGATTCAAGGATGAAGCGAGCAGTGCGACGCTGGTCGGAACGTCCTGTGAAGCGTGCCACGGTCCCGGCAGCAAGCATGCCGAGGAGGCGAAGAAGTTCGCCAACAAGAAGAAGCTCGAACCGGAGGAGGAAAAAATGGTTCGCGGCACGATCTACAAGGTGCTGCCCCAGAACGTCTGCATGCGCTGCCACGCCACCCAAGTTCATAAGGCCCATCCCAAGTACGATAAAGAGTAGTTTTTGGGCCCTTCGGAATG
>JANXQG010000515.1 GCA_025356915.1 Planctomycetota bacterium
ACGACGCCCGGTCTGCTACTCAGGCCGCCTTGGAAGAAGGCATCGTCCCCGGTGGCGGTGTGGCACTTTTGCGTTGCGAGAAGGCCGTCGATGCCCTACAGCTTGAAGGTGACGAGGGCTTGGGCGCGAAGATCCTTCGGAACGTGCTGGAAGTTCCGCTGAAGGCCATTGCCCACAATGCTGGTCAAGACGGCCCCGTGGTTGTGCATCGCGTCCGCCAGCTCAAGAAGAATGAGGGCTACGATGCCGACAAGGACACTTATGGCGACATGCTCGAGGCGGGCATTGTCGACCCGGCCAAGGTCGTTCGCACCGCCTTGCAGAACGCCGTGAGCGTGGCCAGCCTACTCTTGACCACGTCCTGCCTCATCACCGAGATTCCTAAGAAGGACGATGGCAATGCTGCCGGACCTGGTCCTGGTGGTGGAATGGGCGGTATGGGTGGTATGGGCGGCGGCATGGGCGGCATGGGTGGAATGGGCGGCGGCATGGGTGGTATGGGAGGTATGGGAGGATTCTAGTCTTACGCTCCCTCATCCCTTTGGGAGAGGGTTGTTGCAGAACAACAATTCATAACTAAAATTCACAGGAGAACTATAAGATCATGGCAAAAGACAGCATCAAATTACGTCCCTTGGACGATCGCGTCGTGGTGGAGCCGAAAGAAGCCGAAGAAGTAACCTCGGGCGGTATTGTGTTGCCCGATTCGGCCAAGGAGAAGCCCCAGCGCGGCACCGTTATCGCCGTCGGCCCGGGCAAACTGCTCGATAGCGGCGAGCGCGGCGTACTCTCGGTCAGTGTCGGCGACGAAGTTATCTACGGCAAGTATTCCGGCTCCGAAGTCGAAGTCGATGGCCGTGAGGTCAAGATCCTCCGCGAGACCGACATCTTCGCGAAGGTTGTCAAGTAAGGAAACACTTGTAGGGTGACGACGAAGGGCGCCATCGAGCAGCATGGCCCCCAAAGTCCCACCATTCCCCGCCTACACGTCCATCATTAAGGAACTGCCAACGTGGCTAAACAACTACTTTACGATGATCAGGCCCGGAAGCGTCTGCTTCGGGGTGTGGAAAAACTGGCCGATGTCGTCGCCGTGACGCTCGGTCCGACCGGTCACAACGTCATTATCGACAAGTCCTATGGCGGTCCGACCGTCACCAAGGACGGCGTTACGGTGAGCAAGGAAATCGATCTGGAGGATCGCTTCGAGAACATGGGCGCGAAGCTCGTCAACGAAGTTGCCTCCAAGACATCGGACCTGGCGGGTGACGGCACGACGACCGCCACGGTGCTGGCTCGCGAGATATTCCGCGAAGGTCTGCGCAACATCACCGCCGGCGCCAACCCGACGGCCGTTCGACGCGGTATCGAGAAGGCCGTTGACGCGGCCGTGGAGCACCTTCGCACGATGGCCAAGCCGATTAGCGGCTCGGACGACATCGCTCACGTCGGCGCGATCAGTGCCAACAACGATCCGGTGATCGGCAAGCTCATTGCCGAAGCCATGGCCAAGGTAGGCAAGGACGGCGTGATCACGGTCGAGGAAGGCAAGACTGCCGAAACGACCTACGACGTCGTCGAAGGCATGCAGTTCGACAAGGGATACTTGTCGCCTTACTTCATCAATAACCCGGCCACGATGAGCGTCGAGCTGGAGGATGTCCTGATCCTGATTCACGAGAAGAAGATCAGCAATATCCGCGAGTTGATTCCCATCTTGGAGAAGGTTGCGCACTCCGGCAAGCCGCTGTTGATCATTGCCGAGGATGTCGAGGGTGAGGCCCTCACGACCCTCGTGGTGAACAAGCTCCGCGGCGTACTCAACCTAGCTTCCGTGAAAGCCCCTGGCTTCGGCGATCGCCGCAAGGCCTTGCTGGCCGATATCGGCATCCTCACTGCCGGCACCGTGATCAGCGAGGATCTCGGCCTGAAGCTCGAGAACCTCACGCTGGAGCAACTTGGTCGAGCGAAGAAGATCTCGATCGACAAGGACAACACAACGATCATTGAAGGCGGTGGCAAGCCGGCCGACATCAAGGCCCGCGTCGAGCAGCTCAAGCGGCAGATTGAAGCCAGCGACAGCGACTACGATCGCGAGAAGCTCCAAGAGCGTCTGGCGAAGCTCTCCGGCGGCGTGGCGGTGATTTCGGTTGGTGGCAGCACCGAGGCCGAAATGAAGCAGACCAAGGCTCGCGTTGAGGATGCACTGCATGCCACGCGCGCGGCTGCCGAGGAAGGCGTACTACCTGGCGGTGGCGTTGCTCTGCTGCGTTGCAAGGCTGCGGTCGAGAAAACTCGCGGTGCCAAGGGCGACGAGAAGGTTGGTATCGATATCATCCTGCGGGCGTTATCTGGTCCGATCAAGCAGATCGCCCAAAACAGCGGTGTCGACGGTTCGGTGGTTGCCGACGAGGTCAGCCAGAAGGCCGACAACATCGGTTTTGATGCCTATTCGGGCAAGTATGTTGACATGTTCAAGGCCGGCATTATTGACCCGTTGAAGGTCGTTCGTACGGCATTGCAGAACGCTGCCAGCATCGCCGGATTGATGTTGACCACCGAGACCTTGATTACCGATCTGGAAAAAGACGACAAGAAGAAGATGGTCGAGGGATCTGTCCGCTAAGCGGTGGTCCTGCCGGAACCCGATTGCACTAAAGCGCGGGGCCACCTCTGATTTGGGGTGGCCCCGTTTTTTCTGCCATCGTGTCGACTAAGCTACAATATGGTGATGATGTCTGATAAACGTGACCTTTACGAGATTCTCGGCATCGATCGCTCCGCAACCAAGGAGCAGATCTCCGATGCTTATCGCAAACTGGCACTGAAGTTTCACCCCGATCGCAACCCAGGCGATGAAACGGCGATCACCAGGTTCAAAGAGGCGGCTGAGGCATTTGAGGTTCTGAACCACCAGGAAAAGCGAGCAAAATATGATCGCTACGGCTTTCAGGGCCTTCAGGGGAACGATGCGCCGCACTTCCACAATGTGGGCGATATTTTCGAGGCATTTGGCGACGTTTTTGGCGATGGTATTTTCGGTGAACTCTTTGGCGGCGGCCGGGGCCGAGGCCGCCAGACTCGCAAGGGGGGCGACGTGCAGTGCGAAGTCACGCTCGATCTCATCGAAGCGGCCAATGGCGCGTCGAAGGCCGTCGAATTTGACCGGCATTCCGCTTGTGATAACTGTAGCGGCTCGGGGGCTAAGCCTGGCACCAGGCCGGAAAAATGCCCCTACTGCGGTGGCAGTGGTCGTGTTGTTCAGGCGAGTGGCTTTTTTTCGTTGCAAACGCCCTGTCCTTCCTGCCGAGGAAGCGGCCGCGTGATTCGTGAAGCCTGCTCTTCCTGCCGTGGCAACGGCTATCTGCCTCGGCATGTCAGCCGCAAGGTCGATATTCCCCCGGGCGTGGACAACGGCACGCAACTCCGTCTCAGCGGCGAAGGCGAGCCAAGCACTTCCGGCGGACCGCCGGGCGATTGCTATTGCTCGATCCATGTCAAGGAACATCCACTCTTCCATCGTGAAGGTCGCGACTTGGTCTGCCAGGTGCCGATCACCTATTCGCAGGCCACCTTGGGTGCGCCGGTCAAAGTTCCCACGCTCAGCGGTCCAGAGCAGATCGACGTGCCGCCAGGCACCCAGCCTGGCGAGGTATTTACGTTGCGTGGCCGGGGCATGCCCGACGTCCGTCACCGCGGCCGTGGCGACCTGCACGTGCAAATCGCGGTCGAAATACCCAAGCGGCTTTCCGACCGCCACGAGGAATTGCTCCGCGAGTTGGCCGAAATCGAAAACACCAATGTTTCCCCAAAGCGGAATACTTTTTTCAAGAAAATCAAGGATTTATTCCACTCCGAAGAAAGCCCGTGAGATCCTCACGTTTCCCATGAACGACGAAAATACCAGCACCACGAATGATGCCACGCCGCAGACGGCGGTTAATCCAGAATCGTCCACGGACCATGGTGCCGCAGACAATGCGCCCGAGGCTGTGGAGGAGAATCTCTTGGATCAGTTGCACAACGACTTGGAAGCCGCCAAGAACCGCGTGCTCCGCAGTCAGGCGGAGCTGGAAAACTACCGCAAGCGGGCCGCTCGCGAGATCGAGGAGCATCGCCGCTATGCTAACCAACCGCTGATGTATGACCTCTTGCCGGTGTTGGACAACATCGAGAGAGCAATTGGTGCGGCGGAGAAATCGCAGGACGTGGCCGGTCTACTGGAAGGCGTGAAGCTGGTTGCACGGCAATTTGAAGAAGTATTTGCGAGGCACCGCTGTTTGCGGATCGGGGCTTTGAATTTGCCTTTCGATCCGCACCTGCACCATGCGATTTCGCAACAGATAACGGATGAAGTTCCGCCAAACACCGTCGTGCTCGTGACCCAATCCGGCTTCCAGTTGTACGATCGCGTCGTGCGACCCAGCCTCGTGATCGTGTCGCGCGGATCAGATGCCTCGTAAGTAACTTTGCCCCCAATCCTGGAGCCACCAACATGCCAACCTATGACTATGTGTGCGATGCCTGCGAGCACCAGTTCGAGCTGTTCCAATCGATGAAGGACGATCCGAAGAAGCAGTGCCCCGAGTGCGGCAAGAAAAAGCTTCGCCGGCTAATCGGGACGGGTTTGGCGATTGTTTTCAAGGGTTCCGGCTTCTATACGACCGACTACCGCAGCGAATCCTACAAGAAGGCTGCCGCTGCCGACAAGTCGGCCAGTTCGTCCAGCCCTTCCGAGAAGTCCGGCCCTTCCGAGAAGTCCAGCCCTTCCGAGAAGTCCAACGCGGCAGAGAAGTCCAGTCCCGCGGAAAAATCTAGCACGGCAGAGAAATCCGGACCTGCCGAGAAGTCTGGCGAAAGCAGTGGCGGAAAGAAGGGGAAGAGCGGGAAGAAGTGAGGCAGTACTCAGTACTCAGTACTGTAATTCACCAGCTATCCACCGCTCACCGTCCACTGTTCCATGAGCCAGTGTCCTTGCCCTCTGTGTGAACGTCTCTTCGATCCGGAGCAAAGTCCGGCATTGCCGTTTTGCAGTATCCGCTGCCGTCTAGCCGATCTAAATCGCTGGCTCAAAGAGGGCTATGGCCTTCCCTACGAGTCGCCTGAAGAGGACGAAGAGCGGCCCGCTCCGCCGGAAGAGGATTAACGTCCCAAGTGAGCCAACTAGAATTGGCGAGGAATTCAATGACTCAGAACCCTCCTCTCGCCCTGCTCGTGCAACTGCCAATTCCGCCGTCCGGGCCTCAGCCGATCCAAGGCAATGTGCCGCTGGCGGCAGCCTACTTGAAGCTCTTTGCGCAGCGGCGCGGGTTGGAAGGCTGGCAGATTGAAATCTTCCCGACCCAGCTATGCAACCGACTCGGCGATCAGGCATTGGACAGCGATTCTCGATCGCGGGCCGCAGCTAGTCGGTTTTACTTGCTATCTTTGGAACATCCAGCGCACGATTTGGATTACTCAACAATTGAAGGCCGCGCAACCCGAACTTCGCATCCTGCTCGGCGGGCCGGAAATCACTAGCGATAACTCGTGGGTATACGAACATGCGGCGATCGACTTGGCTGTCCTCGGTGAGGGCGAGCAGACCTTCGTCGATCTACTAGCGGCACTGTGCGCCGGTCGTTCGACCGAAGGCATTCCGGGCCTATGGAATCGTGGCGGCAGCATGCCGCTCCCGCGCACCGAGCTCAGCGATCTGGATCTAATCAGTTCGCCCTACTTGGAAGGCATCCTAGACGCGGCCGAGGAGCATGCCATGCTCATGGAGACGTCGCGCGGCTGCCGCTATCGCTGCAATTTCTGCTACTATCCCAAGAGCTACAACTCGATTCATCGCATGTCGGCCGGGCAGATCGAGGCCAGCTTGCGGCATGCCTGCCAAAGGGGCGTGAAGGAGATCTACCTATTGGATCCCACGCTCAATCAGCGGCCTAACTTTGCCGGCTTTCTCCGTCTGCTGGCCCAAGGCAATCCCGACCGGCAGTTCACCTACTCCGCAGAGCTGCGTGCGGAAGGCATTTGTGCCGAAACGGCCCAACTGCTTCGCGAGGCCAACTTCCAAGAGGTTGAAGTCGGCCTGCAATCGGTTGACCCAGAGGCCCAGAAGCTGATGGGACGGCACATCAGTTTGGAGGCATTTGAACGCGGCACGAAGGCGATGCTGGACGAAGGCATTCGCGTGCGCGTCGATCTGATCCTCGGCCTGCCGGGTGACACAGTCGATTCGGTGCGTCGCGGTCTGGAGTATCTCGATCGCGTGCGGCCGTTTACCGAGTTGCAGGTATTCAATTTGTCGATCCTGCCAGGGACGGCGTTTCGGCAGACGGCTAGCGATCTGGGGCTGGAGTATCAGCCACGGCCGCCGTACTACGTGTTGAAAACGCCGACACTCGATCTGGAAGATCTTTATGGCCTGATGGAAGAGGCTCAGGATGTTTTTGAAATCGTATTCGACGCCTGGCCGGAGGTGAAAGAAGGGATTGCGGAAGAAAAAGGGATTGGGGATTGGGGATTAGGGATTGGGGTGGTGAAAGACAGCCGGAGAGTAACTGCCGCTGGAACACGCATGACATCGCTACAGCATCAATGCCGTGTCGATCTCGACGCTCCTGTTCAAACGGCTCTGCCGGCTGCTCGCGGTCGTTCGCTGGCGTTTACCCTCTGGCTGAAGTCGGCCGATTTCCGCCTTCGGGCCGCAGAGGCTGCCGAACTGGTGCGGCAGGTCTTGGTCGACAATCCGCATACGACGTTGCAAGTGATCCTCGAACCGGTCGGCGATCCGCGACATTTGACGGCCGAAGTGCTGGAAGCCCTCTTGGCCGCCAGCCATGAAAGTTTGAGCTATCTCGATTGGTTCTACAGCTTGCATCCGATTCGGCTTTTGGGGGCGAAACGGCTGGTGGTTCTGCTTCCGGTGGCTAGGGAGGAATTGCTCGATGCTGCGTGGCTCGACGAGGTGGAAGATCGGGCGACAATCGACTGGGCCGAGTAGCCAGAGATGCTGGGACGGCCCAGCATGGCCTGATCCCACCCTGTAGTCTATTCCTGAGGCAAGTCGAGCGGAAGCAGAAGCTCACTCAAACGCGAGCGGCGCAGCAATTTGACCGCCTGAATGAACTGATCCAAGCTGACCGGTTTGGTCATGAAACCGTCCACATGAAGATTTTGCGACTGCAAAACCGCGCGATGAACGGCCGAGGCAGTCAAAACCAACACGGGGATCGACTGGAGCCGTTCGTCGCCGCGGATTTCACACAGCACCTGTTGGCCGTCTTTTTTGGGCAATTCCATGTCCAGCAAGATCACGTCCGGCTCCGGCGTTTTGGCAAAAACGCCTTCCCGGCGGAGAAAACGGAGGGCTTCCTCACCATCTCGAACCAAACTCACCCGGCAGCGGATGTCCTCGTGTTTCAATGCCTGGATCGTGATCCGCGCGTCGTCAAGATTGTCTTCGACGAGCAGGATCTCGGGGGGACGTCCAATCGGTGCGCGGCTCATGACGAGGATCTCGTGGCAGGAGATATCTTCCCTCTCTCTCTACACATTGTACGCGACTCAGCGTTTAGGGACAACTTGCGAAGTTCGGGTGTCGGAGTTCGGGCTAGAGAGTTGTTTGAAAGACGGTTAGCTATCGGAGTACTCCGGGACGATCTCTCCACGGATCAGATCCTCAAACGTCTGCCGCTGACGGACTAAGTGGGCTCGGCCTTCCTGGATGAGCACCTCGGCGGCCAGAGGTCGCGAGTTGTAGTTTGAACCCATCACAAACCCATAGGCACCGGCGCACTCGATCACCAAAAGCTGGCCAACATCGGCCTCGGGCAACGTGCGAGGGCTGACAAAACCACCCTCCGACTGCGTGAAGATGTCGCCCGACTCGCACAACGGACCACCCACGATCACCTCGCGATCTGGCCGCGCCCCGCAATCGGGTCCCCCGGCGTCGCGAGGTACGATCGACATGGGATGATAGGAACCGTAGAGGATCGGTCGGGCCAGATTGTTGAAACCGGCGTCCAGAAGGTAAAAACAGTACTCGCCCTGTCGCTTGATCGAACGGATCTCGGTCACCAGATAACCGCTCTCGGCCACGAGATAACGGCCAGGCTCAATCTCCAGGCCGATACTGTGACCGAAGCGATCTTCCAACCGCTTGCGAGCGGCATTCCAAAGGGTGAAATAGGCATTCAGATCAACATAAGCATCGCCCTGGCGATAAATCGTCGGCAGGCCGCCACCCGCACTGATCGACGTGACCGTGGGACCGACGGCCAAGGCTGCTTTTTCCATCGCGGCACAGACCTGCGAGAGATGCTCAAGGTCAGTACCCGAGCCGATGTGCATATGAACGCCGCTGATGATAATCTGATGTTGGGCGGCAGTTTCCAGACAGAGGCCGATTTGTTCATGCCAGATGCCGTGCTTCGACTGATCGCCACCGGTGTTCGTCTTGCGGCTGTGGCCGTGGCCAAACCCCGGGTTGATCCGTAATGTGATCTTTCGGCCGGGGGCGCGGCGGCCGAGTTGCTCGATCATGTCGGGCGAGCCACAGTTCACATGGATATTGTGCTCCACGCAGAGGTTGAGGGCCTCGGCGTCAAAGATGTCGGCGGTGTAGACGATTGGCGGCGGCGTGCCTTCGACCGTA
>JANXQG010000542.1 GCA_025356915.1 Planctomycetota bacterium
CGGCGGGGTCAGGAGACCCGCGCCGAACAGAAAATGGCTGGATTCAGGGCGATGATTGACTCATTGGGGTTGCACGACTGTGGGAAAGTTTGGTATATGCCCGTCGCACGCATACAATTCAACGAAGCGGCGATCCGACGAATTTCAGTCTCTCGCGTGAGATTGTGGCACGTTGCCAAAATAAAATTATCGTGATTCTTGGGTTGTGGGGTGATTTAGGCTTGACATTTTTTCTATAGACGGTATGAAAATGTTTTAGAGAGTTGCGCGCACTGCCGAAAGGTAGAGAAATCGCACGCAACCCCGAGGGATCGGCGTATGAGATGCCGTCCCTGGCCTGTGAAGGCCAACGCCAAGATCCAGGAGGTCTGGATCGGCGACCCTCAAGGAGCTTGAGAGAATGAATGAATTCGATATTGGCCCTTCGACCATTTCCCGCGTGGAAGTCGATGAGGAGCCTCCAGGTAGTTTTAGCCAGAGTCACGCTTATCGCGGTCGTTTACGGGTTCAGCAGTGTCTCTGGCCGCTGACTCTTCCTGAACTGCCGCGGCGAGAAATTTCCACTCCCGCGATAGTCGCCCGTCCTTCCCGCGGGTCACCACGCTGCCGAGCTTTTCGTAAGGCATTTTACCGCGACGTGACCGACAAGCAGTGGAACGACTGGCGGTGGCACGCCCGAAATCGCATCCGGACACGCGAGCAACTTGAGAAAATGCTCGAACTTTCCTCAGAGGAGCGAGAAGGGCTTGAACGGGCCGGGGAAATCCTGCCGGTTGCGACTACCCCCTACTACATGAGCCTGATTTCGCAAAACGATCCCCAGCAGCCTTTGCGCCGGACCATTATTCCCACGGCGAGCGAATTCATGCAGGCTCGGGGCGAATCGGCCGATCCGCTGGGCGAGGATCACGACAGTGCGACCCCCGGAATGGTCCACCGGTATCCCGACCGGGTATTGCTGTTGGCACTCGATTCCTGTTCCAGCTATTGCCGCTATTGCACCCGTTCGCGGGTTGTTGGCCAGGGCGACATCGTCCCCAATGAGGCACGGCTGAAGCAGGCTTTTGAATATCTTCGCAACCACAAGGAAGTCCGCGACGTGCTGGTCTCCGGTGGCGACCCGCTCCTCATGGGCGACGATAAGCTGGACTGGATCTTGACGAACCTCCGTTCAATTCCGCACCTGGAGTTCATTCGCATTGGCACAAAAATGCCCGCCGTGCTCCCCCAGCGGATCACCCGGGAGCTGTGCCGGATGCTGCGGAAGCACCATCCGCTCTGGATGAGCCTGCACTTTGCCCATCCGGACGAGTGTACACAGGAATCGTACCAGGCCTGTGAACGTCTGGCCGACGCGGGCATCCCCCTTGGCTCGCAGACGGTGTTGCTGCGTGGCATCAACGACACCTTGCCGACGATGAAATCGTTGATGCACCACATGCTCAAAATGCGGGTCCGGCCGTATTACCTCTACCAGTGCGACCCAATTACCGGCTCCGCCCATTTCCGCACCCCGGTATCGAAGGGTCTGGAGATCATCGAGGGCCTTCGCGGACACACGACCGGCTATGCCGTGCCCACGTTCGTGATCGACGCACCGGGCGGCGGCGGCAAGATTCCCTTGCTGCCCAATTACGTCGTCGGCCGCGACGGCGAAGACCTGCTATTGCGGAATTTTGAAGGCAATACCTATCGATATTCCGACCCCGAGGGCGTTTAGGAGCTTATTTAAAACCACCTGCCAGAATGATACATTAAACCGTTCTGATTCAATCCTGTTCACATTTCCATCAGTAAGGAGATGCGAGGTATAAGAACCAAGATTGCTTTTCGGATCGTTCTGGCCGTGAGTGCCATAATATTTGCGGTTTCTTGGCCAGGGGGCATTTACGCGTAGGAGCCACTGGAACCACTGGTCAAGAAAGCCGCCGTGCCGGGCGAAGAAGCACAGAAATAGGCCACCGCACTGGTTCGCGACGTCTACTCGGAGGAATACCAGTAGGCACGAACCGCCTCGCAAAAGGCCAAGCTGGCAAGAAAACTGATCGAGGACGCCGCCAAGGAAACCGAACCGGCCGGGCAATACGTTTTACTGCGGATCGCACGCAACATGGCGGCCGGAACTGGCGACGGGGAAGCAGCCTTCCAGGCCATCGCGGAATTGGGCTGGTTGTTCATCGTCGATGCGTTGGCGATGAAAGCCGCCGTGCTACAGCAGTCTTCCACCTTGACCGGTCGCCCGCCGGATGCCTACAAAAACCTGGTGGAAGCCTTGGTGCCTTTGCTGGATGAAGCGATTCGGCAGGACCGTTTCGATCTGGCCGATGGCATGATGAACACGGCCAAGGCGGCTGCCGTCAAGACGCGTGACTCGAATCTCCGTAAAGACGTTGCGGCGTTGGCAGACCGCGTAAGCAAAGCTCGCGCGGGCTACGAAAAGGTTTCCGCAGCCGTGGCCCTCCCAGGAAACCCTTTGTAGCTTGTGAGTTGATTATTCCGCAGGATCCGATTCAAAATCATCCGGACGTCAACGGGGGCGTTTGAGGTTTGATGTGCGTCAGCAACCCGGCCATTTTTTCCGGATATTGGCAGAGTCGGAGTAGGCTTGATTTGCTTGTCATCCTCCGCGGTCCGGTTCGCCCTGGAGCAGAGTTCCTAGCGCACCGGGCCATTCGTGGCCGCCGCCTTTTCTCCCTCGCCCTCCTTCCGGTGGCCACCACCTTTTCTCCGTCAAGCGTGCGGGACGCTGAGTACATCGAAGGGATTGAGCACTATAATCTCAGCGTAGCGGGCGAAGTGGGAGTCATTGAAGGTGAGCAGCTTGGGAATCCTTCGCTCGACCATCAAAGCGGCCAAGCGAGCGTCGTGAGTGGATTTGCCCGTCACGCCGTGCCGGACAACCAACTCCTTCCAGCGCAAAACAACCGTTGGCGGCTCGGGCTGGAGGTCAAACTGGTGTTCAGCGGACTCCACCTGCGACATGGCCTCGGCGGACGCGAGGCCCAAGCCAGGGTTGGGAGCATCCACAGGACGAGTACAAACGGCATACATCTCATACAGCGTTTGAGGGCAAATCACAAATTGTTCGTGGTCTCGCATGTGTAAGAGGGTAATGGCGGCGATCGCAGGCTGCTGATGCGGATGCCCGATCTGGATCAGCCGCAATAGGATGTTGGCATCCACCAGAATCATTCGGTTCCCTCGTAGATGCTCGCGCGGCTGTCATCCGCCGGTCGCGTGATTCGCACGCCATTACTCGCCATCCGGCCGAGAGATTCAAGCCATTCGTCCGTTTCCACCGCAGTGGGCGCCTGGTCAACGATGGTGATCCTAACCTGGCACCCGTGGAACTCCGGGCGAGACACAAGTTCTTCCCAACGACCTGTTACTTCAAGAGTCTTCGTGATCATAACCAGCTTCCCCCTCAAACATAGCTACAGTACTTTTCCAGTCTTTTTTTTGACTGCCGACACCAGTAACAAGGGCTGCAACCGTATCTTCTATTGCACGGACACGCTCCTCCAGTGTATTTTGTACCATTTCGACCACTTCAATGACGACCTGAACGATGTGGAATTATACCGCGCAGGCGGGAAAATGTCATTCAGCTAATAAAAAATTTCTCCTACGCTCCCCCCCTATCCTCCAAGCAGACAATTTCGTAAGATCGCCGGGAATAAAATGTTGCGTCAGCAGTTCTAATCCCCCGGACGAAGTCAGGGGAAATCTCAAATTTCAGATCTCAAATCACAAATCCACGAACCCGGAACTCTGCCCTCCGCCATGCTCATCGGCCTGACCTACGACCTGCGTGCTGACTACTTGGCTGCGGGCTATTCCGAAGAGGAAACCGCCGAGTTCGACGGGGTGGCCACGATTGATGCCATCGACACGGCCTTGCGAGCGATCGGCCATCAGACTGACCGCATCGGCAACGGAAGGCAACTGGTTGATCGTCTGGCGGTCGGGAACCGCTGGGCTCTGGTGTTCAATCTCACCGAGGGTTTGCACGGGACAGCACGCGAGTCCCAGGTGCCGGCCATTTTAGACCTCTACGAGATCCCTTACACCTTCTCGGATCCTCTGGTGCTGGCCGTCTGCCTCCATAAAGGACTGACGAAAACAGTCGTTGGCCAGGCTGGATTGCCCACAACGCCCTTCGTTCTCGTCAAGAAAATTGAAGACGTCGAGGCCATTGATCTTCCCTATCCGCTGTTTGCCAAGCCGGTGGCCGAAGGAACCGGCAAGGGAATTACGGCCAATTCAAAAATAAAGGACCGTGATTCGCTCCGCAGGGTCTGCCGGGAACTACTCGCCAGTTGCCGACAACCAGTCCTCGTCGAAACCTTCCTGCCGGGCCGCGAATTCACCGTCGGCATCCTCGGCACAGGCGACGAAGCCCGGGTGATCGGCAGCATGGAAATCATTCTGTTGCCGGCAGCCGAGGCCGAGGTCTATTCCTATACGAACAAGAACCGCTATGAGGAGTTTTGTCGCTACTTGCCACGTCGCGGGGTGGACGACACGGAAGTGGCCCAGGCCGAGCAAGTCGCCTTGGCTGCCCATCGGATTTTGGGCTGCCGCGACGCATCGCGAGTTGACATCCGCTCCGATGACCAGGGCCGCCCGCATTTCATGGAGGTCAACCCGGTGGCCGGCCTCCACCCCAAGGATTCCGATTTACCCATGATTTGCGGTTTTTTTGGGATGACCTACCAAGAACTGATCGAGCAGATTATTGCAGCAGCCAGTTGCCGAGTGACAAAAACCGTCGCTGGCAGTAGAGTGGGTTTTAGCTCGCCGCCTCTAGGATACAATGCAGAGGCGGGCTAAAGCCCCCTACTGCCCGAAAACAGTCGCTACGATGCGAACAGGTGCCTATGAACATTGTTATCTTGCACAACGCGGTTTCCACCGACGATTCTCCTGAAGATCTGGACACGCTGACTCAGGCCAAGGCGATCGCCGATTCGCTTTGCCGTCTGGGTCACTGTCCGACGACCCTTCCCTGTAGCTTGGATCTGGCCGCGTTGCGCGAGACCTTGCTGGAATGCCGCCCTCAATTGGTCTTCAACCTCGTCGAATCGCTGGGGGGGACGGATTCCTTGTCCTATCTTGCCGCGGCGGTGTTGGACTCCATTGGCCTGCCTTTCACCGGCAACCCGACCGACGCACTCTTCACAACCAACCATAAACTGATGTCCAAGCGGATCATGCAGCTTGCCGGGCTGCCGACGCCACACTGGCTTTCGGAGCATGGCTGTGGTTCCGATTCAGATACTGCACCCCTGGAGCCGCCCTGCATTATTAAGTCGGTCTGGGAGCATGGTTCTCGCGGGCTAGACGATAGCAACGTGATTCGCGAGGGCGACACCGAGTTGATCCGCCACCACCTGTGGGAATTCACTGCCCGGACGGGCCGGCCCCATTTCGCCGAAAAGTTCATTGACGGCCGCGAATTCAACCTGCCGATGCTCGACTCAGTCGATGGGCCACAAATCCTTCCGGTCGGCGAGATGGACTTTTCCACCTTCCCGACCGACAAGCCACAGATTATCGGTCATCAGGCCAAGTGGCACGAAGATTCCTTTGAGTACAATAACACGCCGCGAAATTTCCACTTTTCTGAGCAAGACCGCCCCCTGGTCGAGCATTTGAAGCGACTGGCCCTGGAATGCTGGCGGTTGTTCGGCCTGCGAGGCTACGTTCGGGTTGACTTCCGCGTCGATCGGG
>JANXQG010000560.1 GCA_025356915.1 Planctomycetota bacterium
CGACCTGCCACGAGGAACGTATTTCGCCGGAGCAGTGGGCCGTCCGTGCCCGAGATCACCAGTCAAGCGCGTACGTAAAGAACGACCAATTGCAGAAAATCGTCGAAGACTTGCTAGTCGATCTGCCTGACACCACGCGCGTTCCAATTTTTTCGGATGACTATGCGCCTATCGATACAATGCCGTTCTACTAGCCCGAGCAGTATAACAAATGTCGGCCATTCTTGTCGGTACACCCTCTGTCACAAGACGAAACCCTTACCCCTGACTGGAGGATCACGTGAGTAAGCGATCGATGAGACGAGCGTGCCTCCAGGATAAGCAGCATGTTGTCGAGAGATATCCACCCTTGCAAAGTAAGAATAATCGCCGCATCCCATGGGTGGCGGTTCTAGTTGTTGCAACGGTAGGGCTGGCGGTTGTTGCGGTTTGTACTGTTGTGTCCTACCGCAGTTTTACAGTAGCCCCAACCAGCGGGATTACTGATGATTCGCGTTCCTCGGAGGTCGAGGAGTTCATTCGACGTTATTTTCGCACATGGTCCAGCCAGGATATGAAAGGCTATGGTGAGTGCTTTCTGGAGAATTCTACCATCCAGTTCATCGACTCGGAAGGGAAGGTTGAACAATTTGCTCTTCCCGCATTCCTAGCCAATCAAGGTGAGATACTCCGTGCCGGCCAGAACCAGAACGAAGTACCCGAATCGATTGACATTCGTTTTGAATCAAATTTGGCGCGGGTCGTCGTTTACTGGAAGCTGACCGTCGGACCGAGAGAGGTGTTTGGCTACGACCACTTCACCCTGCTGAAGCGTAACGGAAAATGGGGCATTGTGAATCTTGTTTTCTACGAGACGAAACAATCAGGCTAATGTTGAAGAATGAAAGAAGATTTCGACAGAAAAAAGAGGAGCAGAAATATGGATTTTAAGAGTATCGAATTCACCCTTCGTTCCCCGTATACAAAAGGAAACGCATTGATGTCTCGTTTTTGGCTTCGCGCTTGGATCATCACTTTCGTTTTAGGCACGCTTGGAAGTGCTTTGGCACAGGTTCCCCAAAATCGGCCTGGGCCCAAGCAGGGATCGGCCGGCAATTCGACCGGGCCGTCCGCCGCGTCTTCCAATAAGTTCCTTACGATCCCCGGCCTTATGCCATTGAGCATGGAAGGGGTGCAGCGCGACATCGGCCTGAAGCCCGAGCAGAAGCAGCAGTTAAAGGCCGTTTCTGACGGCTACGTGTCGTCGATGCAGCAGTTGGGCAAGTCCTTCCGCGAACTTTCACCGGAAGAGCAGCAGAAACAAACTAAAGATTTCAGCGAACAAGCCACCCAACTCGCCCGAAATGCCCGACGTAAGGCCGAAGCGATCCTCACTCCGCAGCAGTTGCAGGTGGTGGAGAAGATCATTTTCCAGTTGTCCGCTGCCGCTGCCATGTCGGATCCCGGCCTGCAAGGGAAACTCGGCCTCACCCCAGAGCAACGTCAGCGACTGACCTCCATCTACGAACATGCAGGCGAGAAGATGCAACAGCTTCAGCGCGACACGGCTGCTCAGGTTATTCAATTACTTGACGAGGAGCAATCCACGGAACTGAAAAAGCAGATCGACACGCAGCAAAAGATGCGATAACTTGGTTTCCCCTCCTTCCCCTCTCCCCCGCTTTGAGGTAGACTTAGGGACGAGGTAACTATGTTTGTCGATGAAGTGGTCGTTCGTTTCGAGGCAGGTAAGGGGGGTGACGGTTGCGTCAGCTTCCGGCGGGAAAAGTATGTACCTTTGGGTGGGCCCGACGGCGGCGACGGGGGCGACGGCGGCAGCCTGATCCTTGTCGCTCGCGAAGGCGTCGATAGCCTCAACATGCTCGCCCATCGCAAATCGTGGAAGGCCGAATCGGGCGAACAGGGCACCGGGGCCAACTGCCATGGGGCATCCGGGAAGGATTTTACGATCGCCGTTCCGCCGGGTACCGTGATCTTCGACGCAGAACACGGCCACTTACTGAAAGACCTAGCCAAGGAAGGCGATCAGGTCGTTGTCGCCCGCGGCGGCTATGGGGGCAAGGGGAACAACCGTTTCAAAACGTCCACCAATCGGGCCCCACGAGAATCAACGCCCGGCGAACTTGGCGAGATCCGTACCGTGCGGCTGGAACTTAAGTTGATTGCCGACGTCGGCTTGGTCGGCATGCCCAACGCCGGTAAGAGTACGTTGCTCAGCCGCCTCTCCCGCGCCCGGCCCAAAATTGCGGCCTACCCGTTCACCACCAAGCATCCCAACCTCGGCCTCGTGCAGATTGACGGGGATCGCGGTTTCGTCATGGCCGACATCCCTGGGTTGATTGAAGGTGCCCACGCCGGTGCCGGCCTTGGGCACGAGTTCCTCCGCCACATCGAGCGGACCGGCATCCTGGTTCACCTCGTCGAGCCTGAGCCGATCGATGCCACTGACCCCATAGCGAACTATCGCATCATTCGCGGCGAGCTGGAACAATACAGTGCCGATCTGGCTGCCAGGCAGGAAATCACCGTTGTCACAAAAGCCGATCTTCCCCAGGCCGAAGAGATCCGCCGCCAGTTGGCTGAACTGCTCGGCCGCGATGTATTGCTGATCTCCGCCGTCACCGGCCTGGGCCTGAACCAGTTGGTCGCCGCGATCGCCCGAGCCTTGCGGCCACCGGACGATAAGTGGTAAATCGATGCCGCCCACACCCCTCATCGCCGTCGACGTTGGCAACTCGCGGATCAAGCTCGGCCTCTTTCGGCAAACGGTTGACGCGGGCCTGCCCGAGCCGGAGACCTCGCTCCATCTCACCGGTCGTTTACCCGAGTTTGACCAGCTTGATGCCTGGCTAAAAACAACCGGCAACGCGGGCCGTCTCCGTTGGCATATCGGCAGCGTTAACCGCCCGGCAGCGTCGCGGCTGATCGACTGGCTCCGCGATCATCGCGATAACGATGAAATCATGTTGCTGACGTCGGGTGATTTGCCGTTGGTTGTCAAGCTGCCGCGGCCCGATATGGTCGGCGTCGATCGATTGCTAGACGGTCTGGCCGCCAATCGCCTTCGGACGCCCGATCACCCGGCGGTCGTCGTCGATGTTGGCTCGGCCATCACCGTCGATCTGGTTGATGCCGAAGGTGCCTTTCTCGGCGGTGCGATCCTGCCGGGCATTGCCATGTCGGCCCGGGCACTGCACGAATTTACCGATCTCTTGCCGCGGATCGACATGGCCGAACTGGCCGAGTTGCCGCCCGTATTGGGCACCGCAACGGTGGCTGCAATTCGATCCGGTCTGTTCTGGGGTGCCGTCGGGGCCGTACGGCAACTGGTCGAACAACTCACCGGCAATAGCGACGCCAAGCTCTTTCTCACCGGCGGTGCAGGCCCGGTTGTTGCGCAACTCATGGGCACGGCCGCCCAGTACGTGCCACATCTTACCTTGGCGGGAATCGCGCTGGCTGCTTCCTGGCAAGAGGGCTAGAACATCCCGTGCAACGGACCTCCGGGGGCGGCTAGGGCATCGACCCGCCGCGTCACGCCGGGGTCTTCGATCAGCGGCGGGGCATGATGCGGCTTCGTGCGGGCATCGATCACCACCGAGCCGAAACATCCCCAATGCTTATCGCGGATGAATGCGTCGATGCCATAAATGTCGGTGGCCGGATTGCTCCGCGTGAAGGTGGTCCAGAGGAAGTTGTCGAGGCTGAGGGCTGCGAATTCCGACCGATCCACCACCACGACCAGCGGAAAATTATTGATCGCGTCGCGGCGGTTCATCGTCAGGCAAAAGCGTTCGACGGCCCGGTCTGCCCCCTGTTCCCTGCTCCCTGCTCCCCGCTCCCCGCTCCCCGCTCCCCGCTCCTTCCATGCCGGTCCCTCGACGACGAGAATTCCCGGCAAGGAGACCATCGGCCGGCGGAAACCCAAGTCTTCCGGTAGCGTGAGGCTGCTGTCCAGTTCCACCGGCAAGGTCCGCAATGGGGCACCAGCCGCTGCAACCACGACCTTCGACCCCTGGTTGAGACCGTCGCCGCTGTAGTCCAGTGTGTCGATCGTGGTGCAGGTCTGGAAGTGCATATCCCGCCGCCAATCGACCCGCTCTAGCAGATGGCGGAAAAAGTCGCGGACATTTCGGACATCCAACTGCGGATTATCTTCGCCGGCCACGATCAGCAGATACTTGGCCAACGATAACTGCCCCTGACCCAGCAAGGCGTTGCTCTGAGTGAGCAACTCCCGCGGCCGCTGCCGGCCCGCATAAGGCACATAACGCTCGCTGCCGATGGCCAGCAGAAGCGGATGCACGCCCGCCGCCTCGACGGCATGCACCGCCCGCACACCGGCGATCGTGCCGGGAATTATCGGTTCCGCCAGTTCATGGATCAATGCGCCGAACATCGAGTCCTCTTGCGGTGGCCGGCCCACGACCGTGAACGGCCAAATGGCGTCTTTGCGGTGGTAGACCCGCTCCACGATCATGACGGGGAAGTCATGGGCCAAGCTGTAGTAACCGAGGTGATCACCGAACGGCCCCTCAGGCAATTGGCGGCCAGGGTCGATGTAGCCGCTGATGCAGAAGTCGGCCTCGGCGTGGATAGGAAGCTTCTCGCCCACGGTGACCATGCGTACGCGATGGCCGCCCAACGCACCGGCGAAGGTCAATTCGCTGAGGCCCTCGGGCAACGGCATCACGGCGGCCACGGCCATGGCCGGCGGCCCGCCGACGAACACGTTTACCCGCAGCGGCTTCTTCAATTCCAAGGCCGCGGCATGATGCATGCCGATGCCGCGATGAATCTGGTAATGAAGTCCGACCTCGCGATTACGCTCGTACTGGTTGCCGCTAAGCTGCACGCGATACATGCCGAGGTTTGATCGCATCAGGCCCGGGTTTCGCAGATCCTCTGTATAGACCTGCGGCAGAGTAATGTAAGCACCGCCGTCGTCGGGCCAAGATTTGAGTTGCGGAAGCTGATCGATAGTCGTCTGAAATTCCAGCACGGGACCGCGCTTCACTCGCTTTGGCAAGCTGTGCCAGGCCATCAACGGAACCCCGAGGTAGGTCATCGGCCGCCGGAGCAAATCGAGCGGATCGACCTTGATCTTCATCAGCCGCTTGACACCTTCGAGTGTATCGCGGAATAGGTAGCGCATCCGCTCCATCGTGCCGAACAGGTTTCCCAGCATGGGAAAGTGGCAATCCTTGGGGCACGTGAACAGCAGGGCCGGACCGCCGGCGCGGAACACTCGACGCTGGATTTCGGCCATCTCCAGGTGCGGATCGATCGGATCATCGATCCGTACAAGCTCCTTCTGGGCTTCCAGATCGCGAACACACTCCAGGAGATTTCGGTATCCCATCGATCCTTCCGGCAAGTTACTAAAGCAACTTTCGCAGATACTCCGCACTGCGTTTATCACTTCCCTCTCCACGGAAACATATTATAGCTCCAGCGGCTCGATAAGCCAATCAAGAGGCTTTTGCAATCACCCGAACGATGAATGCGAGCCTACCTCAATGAGGGATAAAAAAGGGCAAAAAACTGATCTTGCTCGAAATCGCCGACGGCTCTATGATGCGTTTGCAATCGACCAAATTCGTCAAACCGCATGATGCGTCTGTGAAGCCGGGTGCTGAACTCGGCGCAGTGGCGACCCTTGATGGATCAAGGGCAAGTTACCCAATTGATCCACAGGAGTTACGAGCTATGTCCTTCGCCACGATGAACGATGTCCCCTGGTCTGGACCATGCATAACCGTGCAACCTCAGCCTGACCGCGAGCAAAAACAACGAATTCTCACGGCCATCGGTCTAAACGGTAGCCAAAATCTGCGAGTTGACCAACAGTCGCTGGTCCGCTATTACGACTATCTGAAGGCCCATCTCGAATTGCCATTTGTGGCCTGTTATCCTCGGCCATCAACCCCGGCAGAGGCGGCAATTGACCGCTGTGAGGCGATTGAACTGCTGAGTCCGCGGACTGACCTATGCGACCTGTTCGACGGCATCTATTGCCAGACTCGCAAAGGCCGCTTCCTAGTAAACCTGCCGCTCGTCGAGTTGACCGTCCTGGCACCCAGTAAAAACCTAGAGTTACTGGCCGATTATGAATACTGGTTCTGGCACTGGAGAGATTGATTTACCGCTCCAAAACTGGAAAAACAACTCTGATTGCTATACAGAATTATCCATTAGTGGCACAAAACAAGAAAATTCGGCAGTCTCAGGAAGAAGTTGCTTGATATTTTTCTCTGCAACAATTAGTATCGCCTATAGGGCCGGATGCTTTCCTTCCGACATTCTCGGCCGCAGTTATCGGAGTGAGGTTCCTGTAGGAGTCAGTTGCCATGTCTCGGACTTTTTTTTTCTTGGTCGTTGGATGGGTTTTTGTGTCGTCTGCGCCGTTGTTTGCTCAACAAGAGGCAATCCTCGGTCAGATCTACGGAAATGGGGTTCATGCTTATTTCGGTCAAGACTATTTGAAGGCGCATCAACTTCTTACGTCCGCGATTGACGGGCGCACCCAGGATCCTCGCTGCTTTTATTTCCGCGGTCTAACGCTTCTTAAATTGGGTCGGCCGCAGGACGCCGAGATCGACTTTCAGCAAGGTGCCAAGCTCGAAAAGTCCATCGACGCGCCCCGAGCCTATAACGTGGCCCGATCCCTCGAGCGCGTTCAGGGCAGCGATCGCAGCACCTTGGAGCAATACCGTATGGAAGCTCGCATGGCCGTCTTGAAGAAGGCGGAAGATGAGCACCGTATAAAGTACGAGGAGGGACGCAAAGAGCAGCGAGACTTCTTGCAGAAGCAGTCAGAGGGTGGGCAAGCCAGGACGGTCGAGCCTGTGGTCGAAGGAACCAAGCCGGCGGAGGTTCCTGGTGCTGCAAACAAAGGTCCGGTCGCGCCGCCGGATCCGTTCAGCGATGAAGGTAAAGCCGGGGCCCCGAAGAAAGAAAACGCGGGCGATGGAACTAACCCGATTGAGCCCGTCAAGCCGGATGTTACCAAACCAGGTCCGGCGAAGCCTGATGCAGCCAAGCCCGACGGCGACGTACTGTTCGGCGATAAGAAGCCCGACGCCGTGCCTGCCGATACAACCAAGCCTGAAGCTATCAAGCCCGATGGCAACGCAAACGGGCTATTTGGCGATGATAAAAAGCCTGAAACTGCCAAGCCTGAAACTGCCAAGCCTGAAGCGGCCAAACCTGGCGCAACTAAACCTGACGCAGCCAAGCCCGATGGC
>JANXQG010000583.1 GCA_025356915.1 Planctomycetota bacterium
GCACCATGGGCGCAACAAAAGTACCGGCAAAAGGTTAGACGTTTCATCAGCCTAGGTTCGGCTGAAACATCTGATCGAGTTCCGCCGAAGAATAATCCGGGTTAGGCGACGGCGTTCACGGCCTCAAGCCATACTTTTTAATCTTATTATAAACCGTGACCCGATCAACCTGGAGAATCTCTGCAGCGCGAGTGATATTGCCGGAAGTGCTCACGAGTACGGCGGCAATGTGTTGCTTTTCAACGTCATCCAACGATTGGATCGGGGGCGCAGGGTGCAGCTCGCGGCGAACTGGCAGATCGCTAGGCAGGATCGCCGGCGGTCGGCCGACCACCATGGCCCGTTCGATGGCGTTGGAAAGTTCACGGACATTGCCGGGCCAATCGTAGTTCATCAGCAGTTCCATGGCCTGGGGAGAAATCTGGCTAATGCGGCTGTCCATTTGTCGGGAAAAGCGATCGAGAAAGTGTTGTGCCAAGGCAGGAATATCGGTGCGGCGCGCCCGCAAAGGTGGCAACTCGATCGTAAAAACATTGATGCGGTAATAGAAATCCTCGCGAACACGGCCCTCCTGGAGTGCTTTGAAAAGGTTGTCGTTGGTGGCGCAAATCACGCGGAAATCGACCTTCTTCGGTCGGTCGGCACCTAGGCGAAACACCTCGTGGGTTTCCAGAACTCGCAGTAGATCGACCTGCATCTTGGCATTAATGGCCCCCACCTCGTCGAGGAACAAGGTGCCGCCGTCAGCCAATTCGATCTTGCCTTTGCGCTGCTCGTCGGCTCCCGTAAAAGCCCCCTTTTCATGGCCGAAAAGTTCGCTTTCCAGCAGGCTGTCGGGAAGACCGCCGCAGTTGACGGCCACGATCGGCGCGTAGCGTCGCTTGCTGGCGACATGGATAGCACGTGCGACCAACTCCTTGCCCGTTCCGCTTTCACCGAGGATCAGCACCGTGGCCTCGGTTTTGGCGACGTGCTCGATCAACTCCAATACCTTTTGCATCGGCGGACTTTCGCCGACGATTTCCTGCTCGCCAGCCATTTCATCAATGGTTCCTCGCAGTTGCCGATTCTCCTCGAGCAATCGTCGCTGGACCAATGCCTGGGCTACCACATGGCTGAGTTCCTCCGGATTGAGGGGCTTGGTAACATAATCCGCCGCGCCCAGCTTCAGGGCACGAACTGCCGTATCAACGGAAGCGCAAGCTGTGATCATGATGACGATCACCGTGGGTGCGGTACGACGGATCTGTTCGAGCAAACGCATGCCGTCCATGCCGGGCAAGCGGATGTCGAGAAGTACGACGTCAAAATCGCTCGACTGCATCGCTCCCATCGCTTCCGTGGCATCGGCTGTCACTTGAACTTCATAGCCGTCCTTGCGGAACCAATGATTGAGGGAATCGCGGACGGAGAACTCGTCATCGACGATCAGGATGCGAGCCAGGGGTTGGGGCATGGATATGTTTTCTTTGTAGTGATGTGGGACGAGTGAAACGAGCCCCATACGCGCACGAAGTTAAGGAAATTATTTTTTAATGAAACGGGGAAGTCCTTATACCAGAAGAGGTTACGAACTGAAACCTGGAAGAAGGAGCTTCCCCATGGCGATTATAACGCAAGTCACGGAGTTGTTGCAGGGATTGTTGGAGAAATTGTTGGAGAAATCGATGGACATGCCGGCGCATTCTCTTGCTACAAAGGCGTTTACAACATGCAATGGTTCGTCAAATTGGATGCCCGGTGAATTGGCGCATCCTTTGCCCAGAAAGAAAACCGAGTCGGCAGAAGCTGGCAGTCTCCCAACAATGACAATTCACTCTCATCGAAAGCGTCTAATATGAAATCGACCAATTTTTCCATTCGCCAGCGTGGTGTCAGGCCCCTCCGCCTCGAGTCGTTGGAAACTCGCGTAGCTAGTGTCACCGGCACGCTCGCCTGGGCACCACAGGACATTCGTGCAAACTCACCCCTTCGTGAGGCGAATGCACGTGGTTTCCGTGGAAATCGCGACAATCACTTGACAAAAAATTTTAGCACCGTACAATGGGTGTTATCATCGTGTTATTGTTGTTCGCTTGACCTGAGGAAGTTCACATGAAAAGCATTTTCAACGCGATAGGTCGCAGAATGAGGCTTCAACTCACGTGCTCCTCGCGTCTGAGCGCGTGTTGTATCACGCCTGCAACGGTTTTCGTCATCGTTTTGGCGGCAATGCCTGTTTTTGCCGGCAACATCGGCATCCAGGGAACGATGTCGAACTTTGACGTCTTCAACGAAACCGGCTCGAATGTCTATGGCGCCGAACTCGATCTTGAAGGCGTCCACCCCAATCAGGTCATGAAGACCTATCCATCGCACTTCACAAATGCGACGATGACTGACTACACTACCACCACAACGTTTGGCACCAAGATCGTATTCACCGGTTATAACTTCACTCCCCCCGATCCATTTATCACTCCCACAGTCGGGGTGACCACCAATGGGCACTATGCCGTTAATAAAATAGGATGCGAGCATTTTGGGTTCTCCGTTAGTGCCCAACCAACCGCCACAAAGTTCTACTGGCTCAACCAAGCTTCTACCGCACTCACGGCCCCGCTATCGATACCACAACCAACCTGGACGTATGTTCCAGCCGCGGGTGCCGCTCCGGCGGTCATGCAAGCAGTACTGGCACCGATTCCTCCGCCGGCGGTATCATGGCCCGATGCCGTTTGGGTGAAAACCTATGTGACCGAACTGACGCGGCAGGTTGACCTCAATGAGTTGATTTCCGCTCCACCGGCTAACCAGGTGGCCCCGCAGTTGCCGTCGCAAGTGGAAGCCGAGTGGGAGTTGCTCCCAGGCGATACCAAGCTGCCGGAGCCTGATATCTCGTTAGCCGACGCAACCCAATCGATCCTGCGGCGTTACGAGTATTTCCAGTACACCGGAACCTACGACGAGTTCCACCTGCCGAACTCGTTATTTACTGGCGGCACGCCAGACCCCCAAGAGCTTGGGCAATTCATCGCAGCCAATATGGTTGCAGTGAACCTTGAAGTGGTTCCGGAGCCATCCACCTTGGCGTTATTAGTCGCCGGGCTTGGCATGTCAGGCTTGATGGTCTTCCGCCATCGACGCCGTCGCCAAATGGGCTAAGGACCGGCGAATCAATAACTGTCGTAGGACGGATTGGCAATCCGTCGAATTGCCGGACGGATTGCCAATCCGTCCTACGGCCAAGTCCGACACTTATTGAAGCGCCGGTCCTAAGCCGCCATAGTTTATCCGTTCGCTATAATGGGGCTGGCCAAGGCTAGGCACTCAGGCGTCACCCAGGAAACAACAATAATCGTCACTTTTCTTTTTCCAGTGCCGCGTGTGCGTGTTGGACTAGATCCTTTGCCCAGGTCTTGTTCTGATAAAGCACGATGACTGCCCGGTAGATCGCGTTGGCACGTTGGGGATCGGTCTTACGTAGTTCGTCGGCCCGGTTGATACGATTCTGCACAAGGATCCGTTGTTCTTGACTTTGGACATCATACTGCTGGCGGAACTCGCTCAGCCGCCGCTTGGCCAACTGGATGCAGCGCCAATTCGGTCCGAATGCCTCGTTGGGTGACTCGGAAAGATCGATCATCGCCTGAAGCTTTGCAATGCCGGCCTCAAGGTCGTCGCGGGCGGTGTATAATGCATCAAGGTAATTTCGCTCGACGGGCGATAGTGGAGTTTGCAAATTTACCCCTTTGGCCAAAAGTTCCAGCCGCCGCTCCAGACGCGACAATTCGATCCGTTCCACGTAATCCTTCAAGTCTTCGCTACGAGAATCGTGAGGAAACCGGGTGAGGAACGCGCGTATATCGTCTTCAGCTTGCTCCAACGCCTCCGTCGACTCGCCCTTGGTTTGTCGATGAATGCGCTGGTAAAGTCCCTCGGCTGATGGAGGTTGAAGCATATACCACGCCAGCAGCCACACGGCGAGAAGTCCGAGCACCAGTGCCCAGGTCTGCGGCGATATCCAAGTGCCTGCGGGCCGTTCCGGCGGTGGTTCGTCCAACTCGCCGGGTCGGACCGGCACGAACCGCGCTGGCGTTCGCGGCAGTTCTGGCAATGGTCCTATCGCTACCGCTGGCAGTGGAATTCCAGCCGTGGCCAGGCTGGTCTCGGGCAGGCCAGCCTGGACGGATGGCGGCGAGTTGGGCAATTCCGGATGGTCCGAGGCTTGTGTGACGGCAATGGTCGGTGCATAAGGGTTAATCGGCAGAGGATCAACTTCCGAGAGCGAACCACTGGTCGCTGGATCGACTGTTACCTGCATTGCTTCGTTAGGTGGTGACACGGTGAATGTCTCCAGCATCATCTCCAAGCGTCGTTCGAGCACCATCGGCGTGGCGAGGCGGCGGTTTGGATCCTTCTCCAAGAGACGGTGAATGATCTGCTCCAGTTCGGTGGGAATATCAACCGCAAACTGTCCCAACGCAACCGGTTTCTCGAACCGCTGCTTATCCAACATCTCGACGAACGATTTGGCGTTGTATAAAGGACGGTGAGCCAAAAGTACGTAAAGTACGGCACCCAGACTGTAGAGATCACTGCGAGGATCGACGGCGCGGCCCTCGGCTTGCTCGGGGGCCATGAATTCCGCGGTTCCCAGCACACTGCCCACCCCCGTGATACGCACATTGCCGAACAATCGCGCGATGCCGAAGTCGGAAAGTTTCAACACACCTTCTTCAGTCAACAGCAGATTGCCAGGCTTGATGTCGCGATGGATCACGCCGCGGTCGTGAGCGTGCCGCAATGCCCGAGCGACGGCGATGCCGAACTGGGTCACCTCTCGCCACTGAAACGCTCGGCCGCGGCCGAGCTGCTCTTCCAGGCTGCTGCCAGCTACAAATTCCATGGCATAGAAGATATGTTCCTGATCTTCACCAAAGCCGAAAATCTGTACGATGTTCGGATGATTGAGCTTTCGCAGAGTCTCGATTTCAGCCTTGAAACGATCGCGGAAGTCGGACTGCTGGGCCATCTCGGCGGCTAGCAGTTTGACGGCGGCCGTCTGGCCCGACGATTCGTCCACCCCCAGGTAGACCGTGCCCATGCCGCCGCGGCCGATTTTGCGGACGATTCGGTATGGGCCAAGGAAAGAGGGAAGCATGGGAAGGAGTTAGGAGTTAGGAGTTAGGAGTTAGGAGTTAGGAGTTAGGAGTTGGGAATT
>JANXQG010000594.1 GCA_025356915.1 Planctomycetota bacterium
GCCCTTTTTCACCACCAAGCAAACCGGCACGGGCTTGGGACTGGCCATCGTATCGCGGATTGCCGAAGCTCACGGCGGCACGATCACCGCGGCCAACGGACCCCGTGGCGGCGCGGTTTTTACACTGAGGTTCCCCTTCCATGAATCCGTTCGCTCTTCCCAGGAGGCTGCCTGATGGCTGCTAATTCACCCATCGCATCTTCAAATGGCCGCGTACTGGTGGTTGACGACCACGCTCGGGCACGTGAATCGATGGCCGACGTACTTCGCCATGCCGGCCACCAAGTGCAATGCTGTACTTGCGCCGCCGAGGTCCTGCAAGTCTTGCAATCGACCTGCTTCGATTGCATTGTCACCGACCTGAAGATGCCGGGCATGACGGGAATCGAGCTTATTGCCGAACTGCGGCAGCGGCAATGTGCTACGCAGATCGTCATGGTCACGGCCCATGCTACGGTGGCCACGGCCGTGGAGGCGATGCGGCATGGGGCGTTTGATTACATCGAAAAACCTTTCGAGGCCGACGCCCTGGAACGGTTGGTGACCCAGGCCATGCGGCACGGCCGCCTCATTCACCCGGAACCGGCCGATGCCTTGGCGGTGGCGGATGCCAGTTCGCCGGCGATGATTGGCTCCAGCCCCGTGATGCAGACATTGCGGACGCGGATCTTGCAAATCGGGCCGACTTCGGAGACCGTGCTCATCATGGGCGAAAGCGGTACCGGCAAGGAACTGGTCGCTCGGGCAATCCACGCCGCCAGCCATCGCCACGGCACACCGATAGTCAGCTTGAATTGTCCGGTTCTCTCGGCCCACCTGATGGAAAGCGAGCTGTTCGGCCACGAAAAAGGCGCATTTACCGGGGCCGACGCACCTCGGACCGGACGTTTTGAAACGGCCCATGGCGGCACGATCCTGCTGGATGAAGTCACCGAGATCGATCTGCCGCTTCAGGCTAAGCTGCTGCGGGTATTACAAGAGAAATCGTTTGAGCGGGTCGGCTCGTGCAAGACTATTCATGTGGATGTCCGCGTGCTGGCCACGACGAACCGCGATCTGCACGGTGAAGTCTCGGCCGGGCGTTTCCGCGAAGACCTCTACTTCCGCCTGGCCGTGCTGCCGTTGGTCGTGCCGCCGTTGCGCCAGCGTCGCGAGGACGTGTTGGAACTAGCGGCTTACTTCTTCAAGCGATCTGCCCAGCGATTGCAGCGTGAGACCTGCTCATTGGAGCCGGCCGCCGAACAGTTGCTGATTGATTATTACTGGCCGGGCAATGTTCGCGAGTTGGAAAACATTATTACGCGGGCGTGCGTGCTGACAACGACAGGCCGAGTAACGGCCGACGAGCTTAGCCGCTGGCTAATCGGCTCGCCGAAAGAAAATGACGCAAGCCCCGAGGAGAACGTGCCGGTCGGCATCAGCCTGGAGGAGATGGAACGGCGATTGATCGAGGCCACGCTTGAACATTACGGGGGCCATCGCGCCCGAACGGCCAAGGCATTGGGTATCGGCATCCGTACGCTATCCGGCAAGTTGCGGCAATATGGTTACGCCCCCCGCGAGAAATCCTTTACGACGGAGACGATGATACGCATGTAGACCGGCACTTTCTGCCGCACACAAAGCGCAGAAACTGCCGATTGCCAGCAGATCAACAACTTAAGAAAAGTAGCAGGCAGACTCCGTGTGCCGTCCGACCACACTCGGCGTGTGCGTGAAACAGGACAATTATTGATTCGCTGGTCCTAATAACGCAATTTTTCCCACAAGGCGGGACAACGAACACTCGGAACACGATGTCCCATGGCACGCAGCTTGCACAGAGTTCCGTAAACCCAAGGTTTTCGTCATGTTATCCGGATTGTTCCAATCGACGACGATCCCTGTCTTGCAAGAAGTGGTGAGCTTCTCGCAAGCCCGGCAGGCGGTCTTGGCGGGCAACATGGCGAACATCGACACGCCCGGCTACCAGGCTCGGGACTTGTCGGTGGAGGATTTTCAGACCCGACTGAAGCAGGCGATCGACGGTCGCAACCAGCCGCAAGTCCGCTCGCCCGGCGAGACGGAACTTGCACCGAAGCCCGTGATGGCCGAGGTGGCCAAATCGTCGCAATCGATCCTTCGCCACGACATGGGCAATGTCGACATGGAATCGCAGGTCACGGAGATGGTGAAGAACCAGATGCGGCACAATTTGGCGCTCACGATTCTCACCGATCAGTTTCGGCAGTTGCAGTTGGCGATTAGTGGAAGAGTTTGAAGATGACATGATGAGTCTCCGCGAACGTAGTCGCGGGGCTTTTAGGATATCGAATTTAACGTCCTGAATCTGAATCTGAAATTTTGAGATTTGAGATAGAGATTTGAGATAGAGATTTGAGATTTAAACCCCGAACCCGTTCCCTCGAGGAGATTTCAATGCTTTCCGCCATCGACATTAGTACCAGCGGCCTGGTGGCGCAGCGGATGCGCATGATCCAGATCTCGAACAACATTGCCAACATCAAGAGCACGCACACCTCCAGCGGCGAAAAGGTGCCGTACCAGCCGAAGACCGTCGTTTTCCAGACGGATGAATCGGGCAGCAACGGCGCGGCCGGCGTGAAGGTCAGTTCGGTTGCGACTTTGCCCACGGATCCGATCTGGAAAAAGGAACCGAACCATCCCGACGCGGTCAAGGCTGGCCCGCACGCTGGCGAGGTGGCCTACCCGAACATCGACCTGATGAATGAGTTTACCAATGCCTTGGAGGCGGCCCGATCGTACGAGGCAAACCTTGGTGCGATGGATATTACGAAAAATATGGAACAACAGACACTGAGGATACTGGCATAGAAAAATGACGAAATCCGAAATCCGAATGACGAAAGAAAGCAAACGATGAATATGCACAGAACCATGATTGCACACAACATTCGTCATTCGTCATTCGTCATTCGTCATTTCTCCCCCGCATCCTTGTCCGCTTACGCATAACTTTAACCATGGCCTTACCCATCAGCGGCATATCGAGTTCTCCTATCCTGTTGCCGGGTCGTGCGACCAGCGCAACCAAGGGCATTGAGGGTGGGCCGTCGTTCAAGGATTTTCTCGTTCAGTCGATGCAGGATGTGAACTCGATGCAGGCCGCCGCCGACAAGGCCGTGGAGAAACTGGCCACTGGCGGCGACGTCAACCCGGCCGAGGTGCTCACCGCCGTGCAGAAGGCAGACATTGCCTTCCAGATGATGATCCAGGTCCGCAATAAGCTGGTCGATGCGTTCACGGAGATTAAAAATTTACAGATTTAACGTATCTCCCCCTCACCCCGGGACGACTGACGTCTGACAACCACCAACTGACAACTATTATCCTTCCATGGACTTCCTCAACAAAGCCTTCGCACAAATTAACGACCTGTTTCGCTCGATGACACCCGGCGGCCGCATCACGGCCGGGTTGCTGCTGGTCGTCGCCGTGGTCAGCGTCGGTTACTTGTTCCAGTCTCAGGTGGCCGGAGGAGATGAATACCTCTTCAGCGGTGAGTCGATACCAACGCCCACCCTACAAAAGATGGAGGGGGCCTTCGGAAAGGCCGGCTTGAATGGTTTCACGATCGAAGGAGGTCGGGTGAAAGTGCCTCGCGCACAACGGGCTGCCTATCTGGCCGCCCTGGCCGACGCGAAGGCTCTGCCGACGAATCCCGGCGATAAGCGCAGGGAAGGCAGTGAGGGTGGCCTATTTGAGCCTCCCAACGCACGTGCGGAACGTGCCAGACTGGGAAAAGAGGAAGAATTGTCGCTGGTGATCAGCAACATGAAAGGGATTGACCGCGCATCGGTGATCATCGACATGCAGGCGCGGCCGGGGTTGAGCCTTGCTCCGCTGCAAACGGCGTCGGTCTCGGTACAGGCCATTGGCGGTGTTCCACTGGACGATGACCAAGTTGACAAGATCCGTCACTACGTTGCCGCATCCGTTGCCGGCATGAAGCCCGAGAATGTCACGATCGCCGATTCCAACGGCCGTATTCACCCCGGCGGTGATGCGGATCGCGGCGGCCCCGACGGCGACCCCTATGCCCGTGCGGTGCGAAAGGCGGAAGAGAGCCTGAACACGAAGGTCCGCAATGCCCTTTCTTATATCCCAAAAATCACGGTCGATTCAGCCGTGACGCTCGACCGCGAAAAAGGGAGTCGCAGTGTCGAGGTGAAGAACGATCCCAAGCCGGTACCGGTGCGAACCTCGGAGAACTCTCGCACCTCGAACCGCGAATCGGCCTCGTCCGGCGGGGCACCGGGGTTCCAGGCGCAAGGCGGCGGGGCCAATCAGCCCGCCTCGCTCGGTGCCTCTGGCGGCAAGGGGTCGAACGAGACCAGCGACGAATCCAAGACCGAACAGGTCAACGTCATCTCCTCGACGAGTACCGAGAAGGAGACCTTTGGCCTGACTCCGAAACTCGCCAAGGTCTCCGTCGGTATTCCGGCAAGCTACTACGATAAGGTTTGGCAAGGGCGCAACCCAGCCAAGGAGGGCGAAGAACCTAAAAAACCGGACCAGGCGGCCATCGACAAGATTCGCGAGGAGATCTCGAAGGACGTTCGCGGCCACGTTGCCACACTGCTGCCGTCCGCGCCGGAAGTCAAGGATCCGACGTCGCTGGTAACCGTCACGACCTTCCAGGACATCAAGGCCACCGAGATCCAAGCTCCCGCGGCTACGCAACGGGCCTTGACGTGGCTGGGGCAGAACTGGCCGATGGTCGCGATGGTGGGGCTCGTGCTTTTCAGTCTGAGCATGTTGCGCTCGATGCTCCGCAGCGTTCCTGCCCCGTCGGTGGAATCGACTGCGGTCTCGATGCGTGTGACGGCTGCCGGACAAAAACCAACAGAGTCCGAGAAGGAGGTCGAAGTGACCGCTGCTCGCCGCCTCAACCGCATGACCGGCAAAGGCCCTTCGCTCCGTGATGAGCTCTCCGAATTCGTGAAGGAAGATCCTGATTCGGCAGCCAACATCCTGCGGTCATGGATTGGACAAATGAACTAATGATTATGAAACTATCCCATGAAGGAATTCGCAAAGCGGCCATCTTGGTGGCCAGCCTCGATACGGCCGCAGCCGACGCGGTTCTCGATCAATTGACACCCGAGCAGGCCCGGCAGGTCCGCGAGATCATCATGGAGATGGACGATGTCGACCAGGGCGAGCAGCGGCGGATAATCGACGAGTTTTTTCATGTCAGGCCAAAGATTCCGGCTGATGCCTTGGCCGGCGTCGAACTCGATGGCCGCCTGGCATGGCTGACATCTCGCGACGGTCCAATGGAGCCTTTCGATGCGGGCCACTCTGCCCCACCGGCCGGGCATCCTTTTCACTTCCTCCAGGAGACTGAGGCGGAGAAACTCCTCCGCGTGCTCAGTAGCGAGCGACCGCAAACGATTGCTTTAGTGCTTTCGCATCTCGCGCCGTCGCGGGCCGGGGCCGTGCTGGCGCGGCTGCCAGAGAACGTGCAGGCAGAAGTCATTCGTCGGCTGGTCGATCTGGAAGAAACGGATCCGGAAATTCTTCGCGAGGTGGAAGAGACCCTACAGTCGAAGCTCTCGCAGCAAGTCGAGATGCAGCGACGCCGCGTGGCCGGCTTGCAGGCCGTGGCCGGTATCCTGCAAACCACCGACAGCCGCGTCGGTATGCAGATTCTCGACAACCTGGCGAGTCGCGACCGCGATCTGGCCGAAAAGCTCGGCCCACGGCAATTGATGTTTGACGATCTTGCCGACTTGGACGAGAGTGTGCTAGCCGAGGTTTTTGACGAAGCGGGGCCGGAACTGATGTTGCCGGCCTTGTTCGGCGCGGTATCGCAGTTGGTGAGTCGCGTGCTGGCTCGCATCCCGCAGGCCGACGCTCGGGCGATCCGCCTCAAGCTCGAACATCCCGGCCCGATCCGTCTGAGCGACGTGGAAGAAGCCCGGCGGCAAGTTGCACGCATCGCTAGCCGATTGAATTATCGCGTCACCCATCGTGTGGTGAGGGGAGCGTAAGGTACCAAGCCCATGCCAACCATCCTCCGCGCCACTGACCAGAACATGGCTACCGCCAGCGTGGCGTTCAACTTCGATGACATGGCTGGCCAGGCGAAGAAGTACTTGGACCAGATCCGCTTGGACGCGGCAAAAATCGTCGTCCAGGCCCAGCAAGAATCCACAGCCATCCGCGCACGGGCACAGGCTGAAGGTCGGCAGGCGGCGATGGCTGAAGTCGACCAGATGATCCAGCGGCAGCTTTCCACCGTCATCCCCGCTTTACGACAAGCGATTCTCGATATTCATCAGGAAAAACAGGCGTGGCTTGCCCAGTGGGAAACGCTCGGCATTCACCTGGCGGCCGAAATTGCCAAGCGGCTCATTCGTAGCGAGTTGACTCGCAAGCCGGATATCCCGCTAATCCTGATCCGCGAGGCACTGCAACTGGCGGCTGGTTGCGGTCAGGTGCGTTTGCTCCTTAATTCCAACGACCATTCCGCCTTGGGCAGCCAGGTGCAGTTACTGATCCAGGAGATGTCGGGACTCGGCGAGACGCAGATCATCGCCGATGCCTCGGTCTCGCCGGGCGGATGCCGCGTGGAAACCCGATTCGGCTCGATCGACCAGACGTTTGAAGCCCAGCTTGCCCGCGTCGAAGAGGAACTCCGGCCGTGACCATTCCGATCATTGCACAACTCGATCGCGTCATGACCACGGCCCTCACGGGCAGCGTGGCGCAGACGGTCGGCATGACGATCTCCGCAGCCGGCTTTCCGGCGCCGGTCGGGGCCATCGCGGAAATCCAGCGGGAAACCGGCTCGCCGCTTTTGGCCGAGGTGATCGGCTTCCGCAACGAAATGACTTTGCTCTATCCCTTGAGCGATCTGACGGGCATTCGCCACGGCAATCGCGTGCGATTGCGGCAGACGGCTCGATGGCTGCGAGTCGGCCCCGGGCTGCTGGGACGCGTGCTCAATGCCTCCGGCCGAGCGGTGGACGGTAAGCCGCAGCCGGTGCTGGCTGAGCGGGCTTCGCTCGATCGCCAGCCGCCACATGCCTGCACGCGACCGCGGATCGACCAGCCGTTGACCACCGGCATTCGTGCGATCGACGGCATGTTGACCTGCGGCAAGGGGCAGCGGATGGGAATCTTTGCCGGCTCAGGCGTGGGTAAAAGCGTGCTCTTGGGCATGATGGCCCGTTATGCGTCGGCCGCCGTGAACGTCATCGCGTTGATCGGCGAGCGTGGCCGCGAGGTGAATGAGTTCATCGAGCGCGACCTCGGTCCAGAGGGGTTGGCTAAGAGCGTTGTGATCGTGGCCACGAGTGACGAGCCGGCACTGGTTCGGGTTCAAGCGGCATCTACCGCGGCAACCATCGCTGAGTATTTTCGCGATCAAGGCAAGGACGTCCTGCTGCTGATGGATTCGGTCACTCGTTATGCCATGGCCCAGCGTGAGATTGGCTTGGCCGCAGGCGAACCGCCGGCCACGCGCGGCTATCCGCCTTCGGTCTTTGCTTTGCTGCCCAAGCTGGTCGAGCGGGCGGGACGCAGCCCCGCGGGGAGTATCACGGCATTCTTTTCCGTGCTGGTTGAAGGCGACGATCCCAACGAGCCGATCGCCGACACCGTTCGCGGTCTGCTGGACGGCCATACGTGGCTTTCCCGCAACCTCGCCAGCCGCGGTCACTATCCGGCCATCGACGTGCTGACAAGCCTCAGCCGTTTGATGTCCGACATCGCCAGCGAAGAACACCGCCGCGCGGCCACGGTAGTCCGCAGTCTTCTGGCTGCGTATCGCGATCACGAAGACTTGATTTCCATCGGGGCTTATCGCCGCGGTGCTAACAAGCTGGTCGATGCGGCCATCGATATGCAGGACGACCTGAACGGTTTTCTTCGCCAGCGCGTCGATCAACCCTCTTCGGTCGACGATGCGCGGCAATGCCTTCTTTTGTTGTACCAAAAGGCACAGAAACTATTGGTAGCCGTACCGGGAGGTAAGACGTAACGATGTCTAGGTTCGTCTTCCGTTTGGCAGCTTTGCTTCGTATACGCGAGTCGCGCCGCGATGAATGTCGTGCTGCGCTGGCCGATGCCTATCGTGTCGACGAGGTACTCAGGAAACAGTTTGAAAGCCTGAGTCAGGAAATCGAAGCACTGCGGGAATTCTGCCGGATGAAGGCCTCGCCCGGAACGGTTGACATCGATCGCCTGGTCGAAGCCCAGCGTTACGAATTGGTCGCGCGCGCCCAGCAACGAAATATCGCCCAGCAGCGACAAACGGTGGCAACCGAGGTCGAACGGCGACGCCAGGCACTCGTCGAGTCCGACCGCGAAGTTCGTGTGTTGGAAAAGCTCCGCGAGCGACAGGCCGAGCAACACCGTTGCGAGGAGGAGCTGCGAGAGACCAAGCGACTGGATGAAGTCGCCACGCAACAGACGTTCCGGCAACTGCAACATGCCTCGCTGGAGGCCGTACAATGATCGGCAAACTGCTTGGCATGTTGGTCACGCTGGTTGCCACGGTGTGCGTGGCCACGGTCATCGCCGCCGTGGTACTGATCGTGTATTACACTCTATCCTGGAAGGTCAATCACGATCGCTTCGTTCAGGCCGTGGCCATCTTGCAAGGCAAGAGCTTCGAATCGCTCTTGCCTCCGCCTCCGCCTCCGCCACCGAAGAAAAGTAACGACAGTGAACAGCCATCCTACGATCAGTTCCTCACCGCCCAGGGACTGAAGGCCCGCGATCTGGAACAACGTGAAACAACGGTACGGACGAATATCCAGCAATTTCAAGAGGAACTCAACAAGATTGTTGAAGAAAAGAAACGCGTCCAGTCGGTGCGAGACGATTTGCAAACAAAGATCGACGAACTCAATACGAGCGTCTCGACCGCCGGCACGGAAAATGTCTTGCAGACCTTGCAGACGCTCAAGCCCAAGCAGGCCAAGGAACTGCTCGCACAGAGACTGGCAAAAGGTGACATCGACGTCGTGGTCAAGCTCATGTCCAACATGTTGGACGGCAAGCGGGCCAAGATCATCGCCGAATTCAAGACCACTACCGAGATGGAACAGATCGGCGAGGTTTTGAACCGCATCCGCCAGGGACAACCCGCCGCGAGCATGATTGATGACTCCGCAAAAAAACTTCAACCGCCCAAGGGGCAGGGACCGTGATATGTCGGCGATAAATATCGACATCCTAACTCGCTTGACCGCAATCGATCCGAAGCACGCAGATAACGCGGCCGGCAATACGGCGAATTCAGAGTCCGCCTTTGGCGATTACTTACAAAGGGCGCAGACGCAACCGGCAAATGCGCTGTGGAATAGCAGGGGACGGAGCAACGCACCGTCGAGCGATTTGGCGACCGAGCGGATGCTCACTACGGCGGACGCAACGCAGCAAGCAACAAACGCGGCAGAGGATCGACCGGTTTCGCGTTCCGTCGATCGCGAGTCGCGGAAGACCAGCGATGAGTCATCATCTCGGCGACAGGATGCGCTCCCGGCGGACTCGTCCCATCGCGATTCTTCGCCGCCGACATCCACGAACCAAGATGCGTCAACAACTTCGCAAGACCATCGTTACGAGGGTAGCCAAAACTCCGGCAGCGAATCGTCGAACCAAGACCCTGCCCATCCGTCCGACGCTCCCCAAGAAGACGATGCCCACAAGGTCGCCAAGGGCGACGTGGCAGCAGTAATCGTCGATATCAACATGGTCGCGACTGCGGCGGCCAGCGCAGCTCCGATTGCCGGCGGCAATCCTTCCAAGGATGCCCAGGTGCCAGCGGCGTCTGTACCGGCAGGCACGAAGCCGGACAGCGCACCCTCTCCTTCGGTCGCGGCCAATGCCAACGGTCAAACTTTCGCCGCACAACAGACCGTGGCACAGACAACCACGGCGCAGACGACTGTGGCGAGTCCGATGGATTCGGCCCTACAGAAAGAGCCGGTGGCGGTGACTGCCGCAACCACGGTCGATCCATCGGCTACAACCACATCCGCGAAGACTGACGACAAAATAGCCGTGCAGGCATCAACCGCTGACATAAATGCCATTGCCGCCGCCGCTGCGGTTATGCCCGTGAATCCGGCCGCTAACGCTGCCGAGGCACCGCCGACCGATCTCAAATCACCGTCTACCTCTCCACTGCAATCCACTGCCGTGAGCGGTGTTCGCGCGGTGTCCGCCGGTCAAGCAGCCAATTCGACCGATACGGCCAATACGACGGATACGACGCCTGTCCCGGCATCCCCAGTTAACGGCGAGATACCAACGGCTCCCGACGTGCAATCCGCGCGAGACCAACGGGCGAAATCCGTCACGGATGCGATTTCACAATCCGGATCTGGAACCGATACGAGCAAAACGACAACGCAACCTGGAGACTCGACCTCCGGCCAGACGGCAGCGGTTCCGCAAACGGCAGCGCACAACACGACGGGAGCCAGTGGCGGCCCTGGCACGACACATGTTTCCGAGACCAACCTCAGCCAAGCCGACCGCGTCCGTTTTGTGCAGCGAGTGGAGCAGGCATTCCAGGACTTCAACGGTCAGGGCGGCAGTGTTCGTATGCGGTTGAGTCCGCCGGAACTCGGATCGCTGCATATCGAAATTACGGTTGCCAAAGGAGAGATGACCGCCCGCGTCGAGGCCGAAACGCCCGCCGCGCGAAACATCCTCTTGGATAACCTTCCAGCCCTCCGCGAACGGCTGGCCCAGCACGACATCAAAGTCCAGCGTTTTGACGTTGACCTGATGGACCGCTCGACCGGCGGGATGTCTAACCAGTCGTCGCAATACCAAAATCCTTCGCAACAGAACCCCGGCAGCACGTTCGTTCGCACGCCTCGCGGTAACGACGACTTGTCCGGTACGGTCGAGAAGGTGCCGTTTCGCCCAGCGAGCGACGGAGGACGTTTGAACGTCGTCGTCTGATCGTAGCAGGCACACTCCGTGTGCCTGCCGCCCAACCAAACCACCGATACCCAATACCTCAAGAACCCGTTTCTCCAAACCATTTCAGAAAAGGAGCCACCATGGCCACCACGTCCGCCGCTTCCGCAACGTCAGGCAGTTCGGGAACATCGAGTTCTATCTCGGCCAACACCGATCGCATGCAGTCGCTCGGAGTCCAGGATTTCACCAAGATGCTCGTGGCCGAGCTGAAAAACCAAGATCCAATGGAACCAATGAAAAACTCCGACATGCTCCAGCAAATCAGCCAGATCCGGGCCATCTCGAGCAGCGATCAGTTGTCAACCACCTTGCAGTCGGTACTGTTGGGCCAGAACGTGGCCACGGCTGGTAACCTCATCGGCCGCTCGGTCACCGGCTTGGATGGCAATGGCGAGCGGGTGAACGGCAAGGTCAGCTCGGTTTCGATTTCGAGCGGCAGTGCGGTATTGAATGTCGGCAGTTCGACCATCGACCTGAAAAATGTAACCCAGATTTCGCCGGCCAGCGGCGGGTGAACTGCGTAACACGGAATTCATTCTGGTTACAGAAAACGGAATGAATTCTGTTTTACGAAAGACGGAATGAATTCCGTTCCATGAAATAATAACAGTACTAACCACAACCATTACAATAGGGAACGATAAACCATGGGTCTAGCATCCGCCATGAGCACGGCCCTGACGGGCTTGAGTGCCGCCGAAACACAGATCAGCGTCGTAGGCAACAACCTAGCGAACTCGAACACCGTTGGATTCAAGGCGTCCAACGCGCTCTTTGCCTCGCAGTTTCTCCAGACGCAAAGCGTCGGTTCCTCGCCTACGGCAAGCAGCGGCGGCAACAATCCACGGCAAACAGGCCTCGGCGTGATGGTCGCGGAGATCACGCCCAATTTCTCGCAAGGCACCATCTCCACAGCCAACAGCCCCACCGATTTGGCCATCCAGGGCGACGGATTCTTTGTCGTCCAAGGTCAAAATGGCCAGCAAAACTTTACTCGCAACGGTACCTTCACGACCAACTCCCAAAACCAAATCGTGACGGGTACCGGCAACCGCGTGATGGGTTACGGCATCAACAGCAAGTTCCAGGTCGATACGACGCAACTTCAGCCGCTCAGTATTCCTTTGGGCACCGCCACGGTGGCCAAAGCCACGACAGAAGCCATCATGCAAGGCGCGCTGACACCCAGCGGCAGTATTGCTGATACGGCCTCGATTATCCAGACCGGTGTACTCACCGACGGCAGCAAATCCTATCCCGGTAGCGAGAACAAAACCTTTCCCGCGAGTGGTCCCGCAGCGGCCGTGGTCGCTGACCCCGTAAACCCCACCGGTGCCGGCCCCCTCGCCGGCAACTACAAATATTATGTGACCTTCGTCAACGGCGGCGTGGAAAGCAAGCCACAGCCGTTG
>JANXQG010000610.1 GCA_025356915.1 Planctomycetota bacterium
GCGCCCAGGGCGAACACGGCCACAACGGCGATCCGCCCAACGAGGATTTGGCGGTCCTGATCGGCCTGGGGGCGAAACTTGAGATAGAAGTCGCGCGTGACGAGCGTGGCGATCGAGTTGTACGTCGCGCTTAAGTGGCCCATCAGTGCCGCGCTGATGCCGGCCACCGTGAGCCCCAGAAGCCCGACGGGCATGAGATTGGCGAGCATCGTGGGATAGGCCAGATCGCCCTTCGAGAGGCCCGGATAGAGCGCGGCGGCGATCAGGCCCGGGCCAACAAGGATGATTGGATTGAGCGTCTTCAGGAAGGCGCAGAAGGTCGCGCCCAATCGCCCCTCGTTGAGGTTCTTTGCCGCGAACACCCGCTGCACGAGTACCTGGTCCATGGAGAAGTAGAACGTGCCAACGAAGAACACGCCGATGAAGATGCCCGGCCAAGGGTTATCGGGGTCTGTCGCCGGCTTGATCATCGAGAACATCGCCGGATCGAGTTTTGCCCGCAGGGCCTCGTAGCCACCCACTTCGTGCAGTCCAATGCCGGTCATGATCACGGCTGCCAGGATGAGGACCGTGGTCTGGATGGCGTCGGTGAATACGACGGCACTGAGGCCGCCTTTCATCGTGTAGAGCGCGGTTACCAAGCCCACGCCCCAGATCACGGCATACTGGTTCCACCCCAAGATCTCGTGGAACACCAGCGATGCCGCCCACAGCGAGGTGGAGATCTTGGCCAGCACGGAGAGCACGACCATGAAGCCCGAGAAGGCCAAACGCACGCTCGAGTCGAACCGCCGTTCAAGGAACTCGGGTACCGTGTAGATGCGGTTCTTCATGTAGAATGGCAGGAAGAGCACGATCAGCGGGATCAGGCAGAAAACGGCGATCCACTCGTAGCTGCCGATCGCCAGCCCGGTGACATAACCCACGCCGGCTAGGCCCACGAAATGTTCCGTGGAGATGTTGGCCGCATAGATCGAGGCACCGATGAACGGCCAACGCAGCCGCCGTCCGGCGAGGAAGTAGCCCTCGCTGGTGTGCTGCTTGTGCCCCGCGCGCAGCCCCACCGCGATAATGACGACCGCATATACTGCTACTATCACCCAATCCCATGTTTCCAGTCGCATAAAACAGACCTTTCGTTAGCAAACCGTACGGAACTCTCTCACCGCCCCGATATAGGCCTCGATATTCTCCCACGGCACCTCGGGTTCCAACATGTGCGTGGGACAACAGAACAGGCCGCCCTGCGGACCTGCAATCCGTAGATTGCGGCGGACTTCCGCCTGGATCTGCTCCGGCGTGCCGAAAGGCATGAGCTTCTGCGTGCCCAGCGTGCCGCTGAAAGAAAGCCGCGTTCCAAACTTCGCATGTACCTCCGCAAAGTCCATGCACTCCGGCTGTACGGGGTTGAGAATGTCCACGCCGACCTCGATCAGATCGTCGATGAACGGCAGAACGTAGCCGCAGGAGTGGTAGCTGATAAGGATGTCGGGCTTGATTGCCTTTGCCGCGGCAATGACCTTGGCCAACCGCGGCTTGAGCCACTTGCGATACATGCTCAGCGACATCATGATCGTGCTTTGCATGCCGATGTCGTCACCCAGCCCGAGAATATCCACCCCCGCCTCGGCGAATTTTCCCGCGCGGAAGCAGGCCAATTCGGTGATTTTGTCCAACAGGAACGTGGCCATGGGATCGTCCGTACTCATGTCCACGAAGAGGTTGTCCATGCGGCGGAGATACCAGGCCGTTTCCCAGATCGTACACTCGGCCCAGACGAAAACCGCCAGTTCGCGGGCATGAATGGCCGCGACCGCCGGCTTGAGGTAAGAAAAGTCGAGGTGCTCGAAGTCGGGCCAAGGATAGGCATCCAAGTCGGCCACCAAAGCGGCGCTGACCAACGGATGATGCATCTGCGTCATGTGGTGCGAATTGGGGTTATGCTCGTGGGCCACGCCCCAGCCGTCGAACTGCACGGCGTATTGGAAACCCTGCGGATAATACTTGTGCCAGTCGACCCGGTCGCGGCCAGGAATCCGCCAGACCTCGTCGAAGTTCCAGGCAAAACCTGGATCGTAGAGGATGCGGTAAGGGGCCGCGAAGAAATCGAGGTAATCGCCTTTGAACTCAGGATACCGCCGGCAGAACTCCTCGGCCAGGGAAGGGCAGAGGTTCATGCCGACCGGCGCCTGTTGATAACCTTGGCGTCGAAAGAGCCGCAACAGGTCTTCTCGCGGACTGTATTCTGTCGCGGTCGCCCCTCTCCGCCTTTCATGCTCAGACTTATTCATGATAACTCCCTATTGTAGCAAAAACGGAACCGCGTGGCATCAAACTCCGATTTTCTTGAAGCATTTTCCTCTTGCCGGCAAGGTACTATACTGTAAGGACTTCCGTCTTTCCACCTCGCTTACTCGATTCCTGAAAGTCCAACCATGAAAACGCTTCGTTGGTCGCTGAATTTGCTTTCGTTCCCCTTGGTTCTCATCGGCATGGCCCTGCCGGCCTCTGCGGCTCCGGCGGCACATGGGGTGCCTGTAGAAAAACCTTCTTCAGACGCCCCCCTGGTGGCGGATAAGATTCGCGAGGCGATGCAGGATCGCCGCTATGCCGATGCCGTGAAGGCGATCGACGAGGCGGGCCAGGTCAAGGACGCCCCGTGCGATTACCTGCTCTATTTGAAGGGCCGCGCACTGCACTTGGGCGGCAAGTATGACGAGGCCATCGCCGTTTTCGACCAGCTTGGCAAGGAACTTCCAAGGCAGGCTGGAAAGCCTGATCTACGTTCGAGTCAGGCTGGAAAGCCTGACCTACGTTGGGCACGTCGGGCACGCTTTGCCAAGGCAGTGTCACTCGCCCGCAAAGGCGACTTCCGCGCCGCCGAGTTGATTTATCGGGCCGAGGCCGAATATCTGCTCTCGGCCGATCGCAAACAACAGATCGCCGACATCTACCTGGAGTATGCGGACACCTATTTCAAGCCGCCCAAGGAAGATCAGAAGCCCGACTACGCCAAAGCTCTGGAATTCTACAAGAGGGCACTGGAGACCGGGGCTAAGCCCGATAAGCAAATCGAGATCGAGCTGCTCATCGGCGAGTGCCAGCAAAACCTCGGCAAGTTTGCTGAGGCGGCGGCCTTGTTCGAGCAGTTCATTAAGGGCCATCCCGCGATCGTCTGGATACCTCCGCAAGGTGTGACCGTGTCGGCGCCTTACGAGCTTATCGAACAATCCAAGCGTCACGATATCGAAGCCCGCTGGCGATTGGGCAGGTGCCGTTTGGCGGAAGGGAACTCCCGCGAAGCCCGGCGAATCTGGCAGGACCTGCTGGCCAAGTATGTCGATTCGCAGTCGCTGCGGGTGGCCGATTCCCAGTTCGATCTGTCGCGAACGTGGAACATTCCCAACCCAGGCGACGACGAGCAATTGAATCTCGGCACAGCCGCTTTGCGGGCTTTCCTGGAACGCTTTCCCAAGCACGCCAAGGCCGGCCTGGCCCATTTGGAAATTGCCCAAAGCTATCTCAACCGCAGCCGCCCCGGAGATGCCGCAGCCGCGCTCAAGCAATTCCTGGCCGATCCCCGCTGCCGCGATTGCAAGGAGTTGCCCGATGCCCAGAACCTGCTGGGCCGTGCTTATCAGTCGCAAAAGGACTACCCCCAGGCCCTGGCCGCGTGGCGGGAGTTCCTGGCCAAGTATCCAGCCCATAACGCCTGGAGCGCGGTCCAGCAGGCGATTGTGGAGACCGAATACCTGATGGCCTTCGACCAGTTCGCGTCCAAGAAGTACGCTGCGGCCAACAAGCTTTTCGCCGAGTTCCTCGCCAAGTATCCACTGGACGGCCGCAACCCGGTAATCCTCCTACAGATGAACCAGCAGAACGTGGCCGACGAGAAGTGGGATGATGCCATTTCCGGTTGGCGGCGGCTGGTCTCGAAGTATCCCGGCACGAATCCGGCCTCAGAGGCCCAGTTCCTCATCGCCGACACGCTGGAACGGAAAGTCGGCAAACTGGAAGAGGCATTGGACGAATATCGCAAAGTAACCTGGGGCTCGGCCGCCGGTCAGGCCCAGCGGGCCGCCGCCCGGCTGACGGCCAAGACGATGACCGTCTCGACCGAACGGGTTTTTCGCAGCGACGAGACGCCAAAACTAAGAATCATCACGCGGAACATTGAATCGGTCACGGTCCGCGCCTTCAAGGTCGATCTGGAGACCTACTTCCGCAAGATGCACCTCGCCCGGGGCGTCGAGGGTCTCGACATCAGCCTAATTGATCCCGACACGACGTTCGAGTTCAAGGTGCCCAAATACGTCAAGCATCAGGAAATCGAGAGTTGGATTGAAGTGCCGCTACCGAAGATGGGTCAGGCAGGAAAGCCTGACGTACGGGGCGGCGTGATGGCCGTTACCGTGAGCAGCAAGGCCCTGGAGGCCACGACGATGGTCGTGCAGAGCGATCTGGATCTGATCGTGAAAAGCTCACGCGACGAGGTCTTTGTCTTCGCCGAGAACATGCTCAGCGGCAAACCGTGGCCTGGCGTGCGGTTGCTGGTTTCCAACGGCCGCGAGGTGATTGGCGAAGCAGTGACTGGCAAGGATGGAGTTTTTCAAAAGAGCTATAAGGACCTCGTCACCGCCGGCTCACCCTCACCCCAGCCCTCTCACGGGAGAGGAGGAACCGAGGTTGCGGCTTCGCAAGGCCCACTCAATTCCAACGACATCCGCGTCTTTGCTGCCATTGAGAACAACGTCGCATCGAACATGCTCAACCTCCAAGGTGTCGGCGTCGCGCAAGGTCTGACCGACAAAGGTTACATCTACACCGATCGTCCGGCCTATCGTGCGGGCCAACTGGTGAATGTCCGCGGTTGTCTCCGCCGCGCGGCCGATGACGCCTACGCGATCGACAAGGATAAGTCGTACACGGTCGATGTATTCGACGCCCGCAATCGGCCGATCCGCCAGGAAAAGGTGAAGCTCAACGCCTTCGGCAGCTTCCACGCCCATTTCGTCCTGCCGCCCAACAGCCCCCAGGGCCAGTATCGCGTGTTGGTTCACGATAACGGCTCGCAAAATTTTCAGGGCACGTTTCTCGTCCACGAGTACCAACTCGAACCGATCCGCCTCGTGGTCGATACGCCGCGACGGGTTTATTACCGCGGCGAGCCGATCGAAGGCACGATCCGAGCCGAATTCTACCACGGTGCTCCCGTGGTCGGCCGCGAGATCCGCTATCAACTGGCCGGCGACCGCATGTTGACGGCCACCACCAACGCCAAGGGCGAGGTTCCCATCAACCTGCCAACCCGCGAATATAGCGAATCACAGATTCTGTCGCTTACCATTCAATTGCCCGAAGGCAATGTGAACGCACAGGTCAATTTCGTGCTGGCTGCCCAGGGGTTTTCTGTTGGCGTGAGTACGGTACGGCCGGTCTATGTGACGGGCGAATCGCTGGAAACCACCGTGAATGTCCGCGACGCCGAGAACAAGCCGCTGGCCCAGAAGCTCAAGCTGAAAGTATTGGAGCGGACGCTGGTCGCAGGTCGGCCAGGCGAGCGGTTGGTCGAGGAGCATGAGTTGACTACGGCCACTGATGGCAAAGCCCGGCAAACGATCAAGCTCGACAAGGGCGGCACCTATTTCCTGCGAGCCGAGGCGGTCGATCGCTTCCACAATCCAATTACGGGCCACGCTTCGCTACAGATCAGCGGCGAAGACGACCTCGTGCGGCTCCGCATCCTGGCTGACCAGCACACCTATAAGGTTGGCGATACGGCCGCAGTGCAGTTGCACTGGCGCGATGCGCCAGCCCTTGCGCTGGTGACCTACCAGGGCGCCCGGGTGTTGGATTATCAGCTGGTCGAGTTGAATACGGGGGCCAACAAGCTAGAGATTCCGATGACGGCTGCGCTTGCGCCGAATTTTGAGTTGGCCGTGGCCGTGATGACGGATCCGCGACCGGAGAATCTTGTTGGGAACGGCAATACGATCGCGCCAACCAAGCCGCGTCCGATCGTTCGCTTCCATACTTCGACGAGTCCGTTCACCGTCGAACGCGATCTCCGCGTGAAGATTGCAACGAAACGGAAATCCCCTCCGGCCCTCTCCCAAAAAGAGAAGGGAGATAGCGTTCGTCCAGGCGACGAACTGGAAGTGACCGTTACGACGACCGATCCGCAGGGCAAGCCGGTGGCGGCCGAGTTGAGCCTGGCGATGGTCGAGCAATCGCTCTTGGAGCGGTTCGCCTCACCACTGCCTTCAATCGGCGATTTCTTCCGTGGAACTCAGCGCGAGCCGGCCGTCCGCTGTACGTCGAGCATCATGTTCTCCTATCGCCCAGCCACGCAGCCGATCAATCCGCGTCTGCTGGCAGAGAAGGATCGCGAGGAGATCGCGAATGAGGAAGCGGAAAGCCGGAAGGCTGCGATTGCGCTAGCAAAAACTACGGCCGACGGTACGGTCCTGATTGATCTGCCATTCCTAGTCAAAGCGGAGGAGAGCCAAACCGGGCGTCTGATGTTCGGCGTGGGGGTCAACAGC
>JANXQG010000651.1 GCA_025356915.1 Planctomycetota bacterium
AACGGTACATACCGTTTAGTCGAAAGATGCCCCCCGACCCCGCTGGGTCGGGTTCGGCGCGGGTCTCCTGACCCCGCCGAAACGCCCGACCGAAGGTCTCCCGGTAAATTGGAGACCTTCGGTCGGCGGCGTAACTCGGTCGGAGACCGGCCACAACAAGGTTGTGGCGTTCATTGCAAAGCTGGTATATACTGTGGATTGTACACGATGGCAAAAGAAGGGAAAGAGTAGTACCATGTCCAGTATTCAGGCCCAGACATCCCAGGAGGGCAACGGCGACGGCCAGCACGCATCGGAGGAGTCCGCCGCTGGATCGACTGATGGGGCTAACGACAAGCCGGCCGAGGCGGTCGAGCGTGTTTATGTCGAAGTAGCCGAGGGTGTCCGCGTGCCGGTGCGAAAAATCAACCTGACTGTCGGCGAGCCGGTCTATGTTTACGACACGGCCGGCCCCCAGGATCACGACATTCGCGATGGGCTTCCACCTTTGCGGGGAGAGTGGATTCGCCTGCGAGGCGACTGTGATGAGGTTGCACCGCTGAAGAGCGCGGCGACCGAGCCGCTGATTCCGGAAAAGTTGCGTCGGTCCAAAGTTCTCCGCGGCCGCGGCCCGGTTACCCAGATGCACTACGCGCGGCAGGGCATCATCACGCCAGAAATGCGTTTCGCCGCCGCCCGCGAGAACATGGAGCCGGAGTTTGTCCGCTCGGAAATCGCTCGCGGCCGGGCAATTTTGCCGGCAAACATCAACCATCCCGAGAGCGAGCCGATGATCATCGGCCGCAATTTTCTCGTGAAGGTCAACTCCAACATCGGCAACTCGGCCGTCCGCTCGTCGATCGACGACGAAGTAGAAAAGATGCAATGGTCTACCCGCTGGGGCGCCGATACGGTGATGGACCTTTCCACCGGCAAAGACATCCACGCCACGCGAGAGTGGATCGTGCGCAACTCGCCCGTGCCGATCGGAACCGTGCCGATTTACCAGGCATTGGAGAAGGTCAACGGCAAGGCCGAGGACTTGAACTTTGACATCTTCTACCAGACGCTCCAGGAACAGGCCGAGCAGGGTGTCGATTACTTCACGATCCATGCCGGCGTGCTTTTACGTTATATTCCGCTGACGGCGCGGCGGATGACGGGCATCGTCTCGCGTGGCGGCTCGATCCTGGCCAAGTGGTGTCTTACGCATCACGCCGAGAATTTTCTTTACACGCGGTTTCGCGAACTGTGTGAATTGATGGCCCGCTACGACGTGGCCGTCTCGCTGGGCGACGGTTTGCGGCCCGGCTCGATTGCGGACGCCAACGACGCGGCGCAGTTCGCCGAGTTGGACACGTTGGGTGAACTAACGAAGATTGCCTGGGAGTATGGGGTGCAGGTGATCATTGAAGGCCCCGGTCATGTGCCGATGCACCTGATCAAGGAGAACGTCGATCGGCAGATGAAAGTCTGCCATGAGGCGCCGTTCTACACGCTGGGCCCCTTGACGACCGATGTCGCCCCGGCCTATGACCATATCACCTCCGCAATCGGTGCGGCAATGATCGGCTGGTACGGCACGGCGATGCTATGCTATGTGACACCGAAGGAGCATCTTGGATTGCCCGATCGCAATGACGTGAAGGAAGGGATGATGGCCTACAAGATTGCCGCCCATGCGGCCGACCTGGCCAAGGGGCATCCCGGCGCGCAGGAGTGGGACGACGCCCTGTCCAAGGCCCGCTTTGAGTTCCGCTGGGAGGATCATTTCAATCTATCGATGGATCCGCAGCGTGCTCGGGAGTATCACGACGAGACGCTGCCGATGCCCGGGGCGAAGCTGTCGCATTTTTGTAGCATGTGCGGCCCGCATTTCTGCTCGATGAAGATCACTCAGGACGTTCGCCAGTACGCCGCCGAGCATGACCTTGAGGACAAGACGGCCCTCGATGTCGGCATGCAATCGAAGGCCGAGGAGTTCAAGGCCCGCGGGGCGAAACTTTATTGAACGCGATGGGGTCAGGTCCATGTTTTCGGGCAAGGATCTCGGGTGAATTTCATCCGTTTTCACCGAAAAATGGACCAGACCCCGGACTTTGAGCACTTGACTCACCCGACCAAGTGGGGCACAATAGCAATATGAATGAGCAGAATACAAAACAGATTAAGGTCGTTGTAGAGAGGCATCCGGACGGATACATCGCCTACCCGCTCGGGCTTACCGGTATCGTTGTCGGTCAGGGTGATACCTATGAAGAGGCACTTGCTGATGTGCGGTCTGCAATCGCCTTCCACATCGAGTCCTTTGGCAAGGAAGTTCTTGAAGGCGATTCGCCGGTTCTGGAAGCTTTCGTTGCGGAGACCGCGTGGTCCGTTTGACGGCCCCAGGCAGCGGATTCTTTCATGGGCAAATTCCCCGTCGATGCTCCTCTGGATCGCGTGCTCGTCGCCCTCACGCTACTTGAATTTCACGTCGTCCGGCGGGGCAACCACATCTCGATGATTCGCCAGAACTCGGATGGTACGAGTACGCCGCTGACGCTTCCCAATCACCGGCAGATCAAAGCCTCTACGCTCCGAACGATTCTTACGCAGTCAAGCATCACCCGCGATGAGTTCCTCGCGGCATACGAGCGCGCGTGACGCACGGACACGCCCAATCGCATAGGATGCATTTAGGTGCAGAAGTAGGGTGGGGAGAGTGAAACGAACACCACCATTACCATTTCACGATGAAAAAAGGTGGGGCTCGCTGCGCTCTCCGCCACCCTACATTGAACCGAGGATTTACCCTCCAATTATTGACTAACGCCCCATGGCGTGAAACAGTGTATCCAGCGCAGCGGGGTCAAGCCCCCGAGACGAGTTTGACAGAGAACCCGTAGCCGCGCCAAAAGAGTTGGACGATAGGACCACTGCGGTGGCAGCGGACTGCAGCGTCGCCGAGGGGACCGCGACGCTGCGGCCTAACTGCCGACCGGAGGATTTTGGGCTGGTAACCGTAACATTGAACGATCGTACGGCCGACGCCGCGCCGTTACTGGCGGTGACTGCGATCTGCACGTTACCCACACCGTTCGCCGCCGCGCGAATTAGCAACTGATTGCCGGACACGACCACCGAAACCGTGTTGCCGCTGGCGGTTCTGGCCGAATAGCTTACCGGCGAGCCAGTCGGATCGCGCCCTAACAACGATAACGTCAGGCTCGAACCGGCGACCAGCATCTGATTGGCGATCGGTGAAAGGCTGGGCGGAACAGGGGCCGGAGCGGGCGTAGGAGTAGGCGTTGGGGCAGGGGCAGGGGCAGGAACAGGGGCAGGAACAGGGGCAGGCGTCGG
>JANXQG010000653.1 GCA_025356915.1 Planctomycetota bacterium
AATCAACGCACATTAACTATGTTACGAATATTTTATATGCAGTGCGTTCGTTGGACACGGCTTATACTACCCATATTACGCAGATCTGTGCGTTACACGACAAGTTATCGTCAACTTGCACTGATTGCTTTACACCTGCCGGTCGGGAAAACCTGTAAATCTGCGGATTTGATCCTTGTGGCATACCATGAAGGGATTGTGCTACCTATTCCAGTAATGCTGATTATACATTTCGTGCAAGGCCACGCCCGACTTTATTGCCCCGGAACACTAGGTTTTTGAAGCGCGGCGATTCCCTGTTCGGCGGCCTTACGAACCCGGTCTGGATGCAAAAGCGCGGACAAGAAGTCTAGCATTTTTTTCCACCCGCGAAAAATCTTTTGACCCAAGTGCATTATTAACCTAGAAATCTCTAGGAGTCTTCCGTGTGCAGGAAAGGGAGAACATGAAAAATCGCCGTGACGCGTTTACCCTGATCGAAGTCGTAATCTTGGGGATCATTATGGCGGTTTTGGCCGTTACGATCATCCCGCAGTTTTCAACGTCCAACAAGGACGCGAAGATGAGCAACCTGAAGTTCAACTTGCGTACGGTTCGGTCGCAGTTGGAGCTATACAAAGAGCATCATCTGGGAGTTTATCCGCCAGCCACAACCAGCGCCGACTTCAAAAATCAATTGACGCAAAAGACCAATCAAAAGACGATCCTCGACCAGACCAGTGGACCCTATGGTCCCTATATTGAGGGCGATATTCCGAGCAACCCATTCAATAATAGCACCGGCGTCGAAATTCTGCTTGGCGATACCGAGCCGAAATGCCCGACCGAAAGTACCACTGGGTGGCAGTACAACCCTCGACATGGCTGGTTTTATCCAAACAACGCCGAATACTTCCAGAGCATAGGCAGTTTTGCCAATACAACTAAGTAGTTTCTCATGCAGGACTCCCCTTGCCGGAAACCCGAGGAAGAAATAGGATACGAGCATTGGCGATCCGTTGCTACGAAGGATGCTTGTAATTCGCAGCAAACTCTAATGGATGTGCCTGCACTACCCGGTGGTGTAATGGTAACACAAGGGATTTTGGTTCCCTCGTTCAAGGTTCGAATCCTTGCCGGGTAGCTTCTTGTTGAATTCTCCATTTCGGGCGGGGGTCTTTTGATCCTTTTGGTTGTCCTGTGTTGGATTGCGCACTTTGAGGCTTGACCGTATCGAGTATTAGGTTACAATACACATACATGCATGTACATAGAGGTTTCCATGGCTACCAAGACCATTTCCATCGATTTGGATGCCTACGAACGCCTTCGTAGCGTCCGCCGCGAGAACGAGTCGTTCAGCCAGATCATCAAACGAGTGGTGAAGCCGCCGTTTGATTTTGGTGCCTGGATGAAAACGATTCGGGAGAATCCGTTGAGCGAAGATGCCCTAGCCGCGATCGAGGAACAAGTTGAAAGTCGGTGTCTCCCTCGGAACTGCGAGTTGCGAGATGGCAAGGAGTTGCTTGGTGGCATGTCTTGATACGACCGTTTTCGTCGATCTAAATCGGCCAAAATCGCGATTTCATCGGCTCGCAAGTCAGAAATTGCTGGAACTCTTGGGTCGTGGCGAAGACTTGGTCACGACGCGGTTCAATGTCGCAGAAATGTATGTTGGTGTGCAACTTGTGCGAGATCACGAACAGGAATTGAATCGCGTGAAGCAGTTTCTCGCCAGCCTTCAGGTACTCGTTTTCCATGATCGAGCGGCATGGCTTTACGCGGAAGCATCCGTCGTTTTGCGGCGAGCTGGACGCGCTTCGGGGGATATGGACATCCTCATTGCGGCCACAGCAATGGCAGCCGGACATGGGATCGTTACTCGAAACCCAACCCACTTCGCGGGCATTCCTGGTCTTTTGGTGGAAACGTATTAAAAGGCTATTCTGGAAACTCCCCTCTCCCCTCTGGGAGAGGGCTGAACTTGGGCTTTTCGGATGGCCTCTGAGAGGAAACATTCTTCGACTCTTCGACTCTGTTGACTTTTTTGTCGATAATCACTATACTTCTAGGTTTACCTTCCTGAACGGTCCGGGTGGGTAACAATTTTCACTTGACCGCATTGCCTGAATAACGCCGGACGCACCCTCTTGCGAGAGGTGACATAGCCGGTGTGCCTTAAGGAGATTTGATTTTGGCTACCGTACTCGTAAAAGACCTAATTGAAGCTGGAGTTCACTTTGGCCACCGCGCCAGCCGGTGGAACCCCAAGATGCGGCCCTATATTCACGCCCGCCGCAACTTAATTCATATCATTGACGTTCGTGAAACGGTCCGCGGCCTGTTGCGTGCTCGGAAGTATCTACAGGGCGTGGCGGCTCAGGGGAGCCTGATCCTGTTCGTGGGGACAAAGCGCCAGGCCAGCGATACCATCGAGCAGCAAGGCGTGCGTTGCGGAATGCCGTTCGTGTGTGATCGCTGGCTGGGCGGCGCGCTTACGAACTTCCGCACGATCCGCAGCCGCTTGGGCCGCTTGGAAGAGTTGGAAACCATTCGTTCCGGCACGGAGTTGGCCACGTACTCCAAAAAAATGCAATCGTCCCTTGCCCGTGAATATCGCAAGATGTACCGCAACCTCAACGGCATGCGAACCATGAACCGCTTGCCGGAATGTCTTGTGGTGATCGACCCCCGCAAAGAAAAGAATGCGGTCAAAGAAGCCCGCAAGCTGGGGATAACGGTCGTGGCTCTGATCGACACCGACTGCGATCCGGATGAGATTGATTTGGCGATTCCGGGTAATGACGACAGCATTCGCTCGATCGAGCTGATTGTGCAGATCCTGGCCGACGCCGTAATTGCGGGCAGGAACGAGGCCGGCGAAGTGCAGCAGGAACGTGCCGAAGGTGCTGAAACTGCCGCCCAGCCGACGTTTGCTTCCTCCTGAGCAGTTTTTCTGATTCAAACCACGAAATTGAGTTGCGTGATTCCGGAATAGCCTAAAGGCTTAGCCCTGGCACTTGTGCCGGGGCTAAAATTCTGGAATCGTGCAAGGTCATTTAAGAAGCTGCCGCCTGATGTCCAATTTTGCTCGGGCTGCTTCAATCAACCGAACTTCAAAAAGGAGATAGTTTCCATGGCAGAGATTACCGCTTCGGCCGTGAAGGAGCTGCGTGAAAAGACCGGCCTTCCCATGATGGACTGCAAAAAGGCCCTGACCGAGAGCCAAGGCGACATGGAGAAGGCGATTGAAAGACTGCGCATTCTCGGCAGGAAAGTCCAGGAGAAGCAAGCGGACCGTTCGACATCGACCGGCCGGATTGCCATTTTCTCGGAGCTAGAGCCGGGTGCCGGGGCACTGATTGACCTGCGTTGTGAAAGTGCCCCAGTGGCCAACAACGAGCATTTCATTAGCTTGGCGAACGACCTAGCCCAGCAGCTCGCCAAAGGGCCGGGCGCTGCCACGCCCGATGAGTTGCTCGAACAGCCGTCCCCCAGCCAGAAGGGCACGACGCTACGTCAACAGTTTGACGACTTGAACAACCGCATCCGCGAGAAGTTTGTTCTCCAGAGGATTTTGCGGGTTGCTGGCTCCACGGCCGGTTATGTCCACCATAACGGCGCGGTTGCCGTGCTGTTGCAAGTAGAAAACGCGTCGGGCGCGGCCGAATTGGCCCGCGATATTTGCATGCACATCGCAGCGATGAAGCCGATCGTCCTGCACAAAGAGGATCTCGATCCGGTATTGGTCGCCAAAGAGCACGACGTCTTGGATCAGGCCATGACGCAGGAAGCGGAAACCATTAAGAACGAGGCGGAACGAATCCTCTCGCTTCCGGACCAGCAAATCCAGGATCCCAATAACTTGGAGCGGATGACCAGCAGCCACAGTCGCGCCCGTGGCGACCTGAAGAAGACCGAGGGGATGGCGAAGAATAAGGCCAAAGTGATTGAGGGCCGCTTGAATGTGTTCTATGCGGAGCGCTGCCTGCTCGAACAGCCCCATGCCAATCAGGCCAAGTACGACAGCAAGAAAATCGCCGAATTGGCCAAAACGGCCGGCATGAAGATCAACGGCTTCGTCCTTTGGGAACTGTCCAAGGAGTAACCCCATGTCGACATCGGGCAATAGTTCGAGTGGCCCGCGTTTTGGCCGGGTTGTGCTTAAGATCTCTGGCGAAGGCTTTACGCATCCCGGCGAACGAGGCATCGCCATGGACGCCGTGCTCCACATCGCCCGGCAGACCAGCCAAGCGGCCAAGCATGGCATCCAGTTGGCACTGGTCATCGGCGGCGGCAATATCCTCCGCGGGGCACAGTTCACGTCTGGCAATTCCAGCATTCACGAGGCCACGGCTCATTACATGGGCATGCTAGCCACGGTGATGAACGGTCTGGCCTTGCAGGACGCCCTAGAATCGCTCGGTTGCGATACGCGGCTGATGAGCGCAATCCGCATGGACGGCGTGGCCGAGCCGTATATCCGCCGCCGTGCACGACGGCACCTGGAGAAGGGTCGGATTATCATCCTCGCCGCCGGTACCGGCAGCCCCTTCGTCACGACCGATACGGCCGCGGCCCAGCGGTCACTGGAACTCGATGCCGACATCCTAATAAAAGCCACGCGGGTTGATGGCGTGTTTAGCGATGATCCCGAGAAAAATCCCCACGCTGTTCTCTATAGCCAGTTGAGCTACGAGGACGTTTTGCGGCAGAACCTCCGTGTCATGGACACGGAAGCCATCGCCAAGTGCCGGCAGTACGAAATGCCGATCATGGTTTTCAACTTCCGCAAGGAAGGCAACATCGAGAAGGCCGTGATGGGTGAAAGGGTCGGCACCTTGATCCAGACCGCCGGAAAGGTAGTATAAGGGACCAACCATGACCTCCGATGAAATCCTGTTGGACGTGGAAGAGCGCATGGAAAAAGCGATCGGCGTCCTCAAGCATTCCCTGGCCGGCATTCGCACCGGCCGGGCCAACCCGGGCCTGGTCGATTCGCTCCGCGTCGAGGCCTACGGCTCGCAAGTGCCGATCAAGCAGCTTGCTTCGGTCGGTGCTCCGGAGCCGAACCAGATCGTGATCCGCCCTTACGATCCTGGCACGATCAAGGACATCGAAAAAGCGATTCAGGTCAGCGGTCTTGGCTTCAATCCGCAAAGCGACGGCCGCATCATTCGTTTGAACGTGCCGCCCTTGTCGACCGACGTTCGCCGCAAGATGGTCGCCCGTATCAAGGACTTGACCGAGGAGTCCAAGGTGGCCGTTCGCAATGTTCGCCGCGACGGCAACAAGATGGCCGACCAAGCGGAGAAGGAAAAGGATCTTTCAGAGGACGAACGCGACAAAGTCAAAGAAGACATTCAAGAGCTGACCAAGCAGTACGAATCCCAGGCCGGTGACCTTGCCAGGGCCAGGGAAAAGGACGTCATGGAGGACTGAGGCTCTACTCCGCCTTCGCCGACTTTTTCAAATCCTTGACCTCATAGGGGTGCTGCCGCTTGCGCGTGACTTTGGCCTCGATAATTGTGTCGGCTGCTCCAACCGTCGGATCATCGGGGTTCCGCCGCTTGATCTTGGCGAGCACGTCAAATCCGCTGATGACCCGGCCAAACACCGTGTGCTTGCCATTCAGGAAGGTTGTCGGCACAAACGTGAGAAAGAACTGCGACCCACCCGTGTCGCGTCCGGCATGAGCCATGCTCAGACTGCCACGAAAATGGGTGCGATAATCGGGCCGTTGACATTCGCACGGTATGGTATAGCCCGGCCCTCCGGATCCATTACCCTTCGGATCGCCGCCCTGGGCCATGAAACCGGGCAACACGCGGTGAAACTTCAGCCCGTTATAAAACCCTTTATCGACGAGCGTAATGAAGTTCAGCGCCGAGTTGGGGGCTTCGTTCTCAAATAACTCGATTTCAATGTCGCCTGCGCTAGTCTTCAAGAGTACGCGAGGCAAATCGTCAGCTTTGGCTTCGGCATCGCGAATCTTTTTCTCTTTGGCCCAGTCATCCTTGGCAGAGTCAACCGAATCGAGATAGTGCTCGTACTCCTGGGGTAAATTTCCCTTGGCTTTGGCCGCCTGGAGCCATACTCCTGCCGGGACATATTCGTTCACACAGAAAGCGGCGACGCCAGCAAGCGCAGGGACATGCTTCTCGGTGCATTTATTGTCCATGAGCGTCTTGCCAAGTTTGAAAGCGGCCTCATAATCGTCGAATCTCACACGATCCGCCAAGGTAACCACCAGGAGTTCTGTAATTTGGGGATCGACGTTGGGGGCTTTTGCATAGGCACTTTCGGCCGCCGCGACCAGTTTCCCTTCCATCGCTCTGGCTTTCTCAATCCCTTCATTGTACTGCTTGCGGATATCCGCCTTCCTGGCGGCGTCTTTCGAGGTGGCGTACTCGTTCTTCAGGGCACCCAGGCTGGCAACCAAATCGGTCCACTCCTTGTTGATCGCGGCGAATTCCTCGTCCTTACTGCCTGCGGCCGGCACCGGTGGATCGGCAGCCCAGACCAAGGTACTGGAAAGACAGAAAAGAAAGGCGAGCAGCGTGCGAACCAACATGTTATTCTCCTAGGCTAAAGGCGTAACCTTCGTAGAACGGAATTCATTCCGTTCTAAACGGATTAAAATCCGTGCTACGAAGGTCCTATCCATTTCACGTCCCATACCCTACCATAAGAAGCTGATTTGGCAAAGAGGCACCTCCCATGGCAAAGCGAAAAAAACCAACAACCGACAGGCCTCGTCGTGGACCGCCGTCGGCTGCGACAAGCCCCGTTGGCGTGCGGATCATTGGAGGCACGTTTCGCGGGCGGAAATTGGAGTATTCGGGCGATCTGCGCACTCGACCCATGAAGGACCGGGTTCGGGAGGCACTCTTCAATCTTCTCGGCTACGGAGTCAAAGGCAAGCTCGCCATCGATCTATTTGCCGGTACCGGTGCCTTGGCACTCGAAGCCTTGAGTCGCGGAGCCTCGCGGGCAGTATTCATCGAGCAACATCGGCCAACCGCGCAAACAATTCGCCGTAACTCCGCCACACTGGGGGTTGAATCGGTTGTCGAGGTAACCTCAGCCGATACTTTCCTCTGGGCCAAACGACTTCCCGACATGGGCACCCTACCGTGGGTCGTCTTCTGCTCGCCGCCCTATGAGTTCTACGTCGCCCGAAAGGACGATATGCTGCAACTCTTGAATCGCTTGATCGAGATGTCCCCGCCAGACAGCCTTTTTGCCGTGGAATTCGACGAACGGTTCGATTTCCATGAACTGCCCGAGGCCGACCTATGGGACGTTCGCCCCTATCCGCCAGCAATCCTGGGAATTTGGGAAAAGCTGAAGAAATAAGCAAAAAGGAGAACAAGACCTACCGACTGCCCACGGAAGCCGAGTGGGAATATGCCTGCCGTGCGGGAACGACAACGCGATATTCCAGCGGCGATGACCCTGAGACAAGGGAGACCTTCGGTCGGCAGTGTGGCTCGGTTGGAGACCGGCCACAACGGAGGACAGGAGACCAGTCACAACGGTGGTTTTAGTTCGCTTTCCCCAGCCCACCGAATCGCCGGTCTCTTGAGGCAAAATCGCGAATGGCGGTGTGCAGCAACGCCTCGTCAAACTCCGGCCAAAATAGATCGGTCACCCAAATCTCGGCATAGCTGATTTGCCAAAGGAGAAAGTTGCTCACCCGCATCTCTTGGGCCGTGCGAATGAGCAGGTCCGGCTCGGGCATGCCGGCCGTATAGAGATTGGCGGCAATCGTCTCTTCGGTAATCTCGTCGGGGCAAAGCCTGTCGCTACGGACTTCATGAGCGATGTGGCGGCAGGCATCGACCAATTCTGTCCGGCTACCGTAGTTAATGGCCAGACAGAGCCGCATACCCGTGTTCTGGGCACTCATGGTCACGGTTTGGTCCATTTCCCGCAAGGCACTTTCAAAGATGCCCTCGCGACGGCCGATGACACTGACGCGGATGTTCTGCTCCATGATCAACGGCCGCTCACCTGCCATGTAAAGCTCGAGCAACTGCATCAGGAAGGCGATTTCCTCGACCGGTCGCTTCCAGTTCTCGCTGGAAAGGCAGTAGAGCGTAAGCTGTTCGAGACCGAGCCTGGCACACTCTTCGGTGATGCAGCGAACGACGTCGGCACCGCGGCGGTGACCTTCGATCCGCGGCAGCCCACGGTGGCTAGCCCAGCGGCCGTTGCCGTCCATGATGATAGCGATATGGCGAGGCATCTTCTCGGCTGGTACATCGGCCAGCGCGAGTGGCTTCGGCATGGTCGCAGCGTCAGACGACTTATTCACCGCGTCAGGCGTTATGGACATCATTGGCAAAGATCGTTTGTTGCCGGTCAGGCCCCACGGAAACAACTTCCACGGGCCGGCCTACCAGTACACTGAGCCGATCGAGATAATCGCGAGCCTGCTGCGGCAGGTCGGCAAAGCGGCGAATATGGCTGATTTCTTCCTGCCAGCCAGGCATCGATTCGTAGACAGGAACAACCCGCCGCAAATCCTCGACGTGATCGGGGAAATTCATGATCCGCTTGCCGTCAAGCTCATAGGCGGTGCAAATCTGCAATTCCGGCAGTTCGCTCAAGACGTCCAGGAGCATGACCGCCAAACTATCGACGCCACTAAGCCTGGCCGTGTAGCGGGCGGCGACCACGTCGAACCAGCCGCATCGCCGCGGACGCCGCGTGACGGTACCGTACTCGTTCCCCTTTTCGCGAATATGCTGGCCGATCGCGTTGTCCTGCTCGGTGGGAAACGGCCCGCCGCCGACCCGCGTGCAGTAGGCCTTGACAATGCCCAGCACCTTGGTCACCCAGCGGCCGGGCACGCCGGAGCCGCTGGGCACGCCCACGCCGGAACTGTTGCTGCTGGTGACGAAGGGGAATGTACCGTGATCGATGTCCAGCAAAGCACCCTGGGCACCTTCAAAGAGCACCTTCTTGTTGGCCTCGACGGCATCGAGCAGGTAGGCCGTCGTATCGCCGACGAAGGGACGCAATCGCTCGGCATAGTCGCAATACTGTGCGTGGATCTTTTTCGCATCGAGCAGAAAGCTATCTTCCGTGCAGCCGAGGCCCGTGAGAATTTTCCGTTTGGCGGCAACGATCTGCTCGACCCGATCAGCGAAGTTGTCGCGATACATGTCGCCCAGGCGGATGGCATACGAACGGCCGACCTTGTCGCGATAGCAGGGACCAATGCCGCGCATTGTAGTGCCAATGGCTTCGCCGCTGGTCGATTCGTTCATCAGTCGGTCTTCCTCGAAGTGCCAAGGAAAAATCAGATGAGCACGCGTGCTGACCATGAGATTTTTGGAAACCTGGATGCCGCGACTTACAAGGCCCTCGATTTCCTGTAGCAGGCTGGGTGGGTTAATGACCACGCCAGCCGCTATCACGCACTGCACCTCCGGCCGAAAAATACCGCTGGGAACCAGCGAGAGCTTGAACGTCTGCCCGTCCATGACCACCGTGTGGCCGGCGTTCGCCCCACCTTGATAGCGAACGACGATATCGTTCCGCTCCGTGAGGATGTCAACGATCTTCCCCTTGGCTTCATCGCCCCACTGCAACCCAACGACACTTGTGGCCGGCATGACTTGCTCTCAATCTAACAAAGGATACCCGGCGGAACAATTGATCTAGCGGAGCCTGCGGCTACGGCGAATCGCACATTCTACCGGGGGATTTCCATGCGGCCGAGGAAAACTCCAAGGCAGCGAGCTAATACATCAGTTTAATCCGAGAAAGAATGTCCGGTCAAGCCGTGTGCGGTCAATATACATCCCCTCTTGCGGGGAGTCAGGGAGGTGTGAAGGGTGTGAAGGGTGTGAAGGGTGAGGGGGACGAAAATAGTAGATTTCCGGATGGCTTCCCACCGTCCACCACCCACCGCCCGGAAGCCCAAGAAAAACCAGCGGCCTGATCGACTGGCGAACAGGCCGCTGAGTTCATCGTAATGGAGATGATTCTGGTTTTATCGTGAAGGCCCTGGGACCTTTGGTGTACTCTGTTACTTGCAGTTCGCTGGAGCACAGCACTTGGGGGCTTCGCAAGCCGGAGCGCAAGCCGCCGGAGCGCAAGCACTACGGCAAGCCAGCTTGGCCTTCAAGTCGGCCAGGAGGTGGCGATGGCTCTTCGGGGCGCAAACCGGAGCGCAGTCTGCCGGAGCGCAAGCCACTGGGGCGCAAGCCTTCGGAGCGCAGGCCACTGGGGCGCAGGCTGCCGGAGCACAAGCTACTGGGGCACAGGCCGGAGCGCAAGCCTTCGGGGCTTCGCAGCAAGCCGGGGCGCAGCTCTTTTCGCAGCGGCTGGCACGTTTGGCCTTCAGCCGATCGCAGAGGCTAGGACGGCAGCTCTTCGGAGTGCTGTCGCAAGCCGGAGCGCAAGCCACCGGAGCGC
>JANXQG010000018.1 GCA_025356915.1 Planctomycetota bacterium
AACACGATCGTGGTCGTCGAGCATGAAGAAGCGATCATCCGCGCGGCCGACCAGGTGATCGAGATCGGGCCTGGGGCGGGCGAGCGGGGTGGCCGCATCGTTTTTCAGGGCACACCGGCCGAGATGGAGGCATCGCCCGACAGCCTTACCGGTGATTACCTCGCCGGCCGCCGTGGCAACGTGGGCACATGTACGCGACGGCAGCCGAACCATGGCTGGATCCGCCTGACCGGTGCGCGGGGCAATAACTTAAAAAACGTCACGGTCGAGTTCCCGCTCGGTGTGCTCTGCCTGGTGACGGGCGTGAGCGGCGCAGGCAAGAGTACGCTGGTCGAGGATACACTTTACCCGGCCTTGTGCCGCCGGCTACACAAAGAGGCCCCGGGACCGCTGGAGTGCGACGACGTGTTTGGCGATGGCCAGATCGACGACGTAATCATGGTCGATCAAAGCCCTATCGGCCGCTCGCCGCGAAGCAACCCGGTGACTTACCTGAAGGTTTTCAGCGAGATCCGCAGCGTGTTTGCCGAGACCCTCGAAGCCCGAACCAGGAACTACGGCACCAGCCATTTCAGCTTCAATGTCGACGGCGGCCGCTGTAGTGCATGCCAGGGTGTCGGCTATATCCAGATCGACATGCAGTTCCTGGCCGATGTATTCATGAAGTGCAGCCAGTGCCACGGCACCCGCTACCGCGACGAAATTCTCGACGTGACCTATCGCGGCCGGAATATCGCCGAAGTGCTGGAAATGACCATTCGCGAGGCGTTCACGTTTTTTCGTGGGAAGTCGAAAGTGCAGGCGCGACTGAAGCGGCTGATCGACGTGGGGCTGGACTACGTGCGATTGGGCCAGCCGGGCAACACGCTTTCCGGCGGCGAGGCCCAGCGGCTAAAGTTGGCCGGATATATGTCGGCGGCCAAGCGAGGCCGCTGCCTATTCATTCTCGACGAGCCGACCACCGGGCTGCATTTTTCCGACACCGTGCAACTGCTGGACTGTTTCGATGCCTTGCTGGCAGTCGGCCATTCGCTGATTGTGGTCGAGCACAACTTGCAGATGATGAAGGCAGCCGATTACATCATTGATCTTGGCCCCGAGGCGGCGGATCGAGGCGGCCAGATCGTAGCTAAAGGCACACCCGAGATCGTAGCGCGGAGTGAAACGTCGGTGACGGCGGGGTTTTTGCGGAAGGTGCTTGGCGACGGGGGATTGAAAATTGAAAATTGAAAATTGGAAGACAAGAGCAAGGGGCTCGGTCGCGTAACCCTGGCACATTTGGCTTGCCGAGTGTATCGAGATGGGTAGTTTACGAGATTGCAATTCAAGTTAATTAGGGTTTTCTAAGAGCGGACTTGTTTGAGGACGAGCACCCGCAGCACAGGGTTCGGATCACGAAGCCGTTTTACCTGGGTACGTACCACGTCACGCGGGGCCAGTTCCGGCAGTTCGTCGCCGACACCGCATACAAGACGGACGCGGGGAAGGGAGAGAATCCGGGGGCCTACGGCTGGGACCCAGACAAGAAGGTGTTCGGCTTCAACGCGAAATACTCCTGGCGGAACGTGGGTTTCGAGCAGACTGACGAGCATCCGGCGGTCAACGTAAGTTGGAACGATGCGGTGGAGTTTTGCAAGTGGCTCAGCAAGAAGGATCGCAAGACCTACCGATTGCCCACAGAGGCCGAGTGGGAATATGCTTGCCGTGCCTGGACGACGACCCGCTACTACAGCGGTGACGATCCCGAAACGCTGGCTAAAGCCGGCAACGTGGCCGACGCGGCGGCCAAGGCGAAGTTCCCTGGCTGGACATGGACGCTCAAAGCCAATGACGGCTACGCGTTCACGGCTCCGGTGGGAAAGTTCAAGCCCAATGCTTTCGGGCTTTACGACATGCACGGCAATGCCTGGCAGTGGTGCGCGGATTGGTACGGCGCGGAATACTACGCCAAATCCCCCATCGACGACCCCATTGGCCCAGACTCCGGCGATTTCCGTGTCCTTCGTGGCGGTTCCTGGGACGGCTGGCCGTTCTTCACCCGTTCCGCCGATCGCTCTGGCGCTCGGCGGTCGACCGGTTCTACCTTACGGGGTTCCGCGTTTCCAGGACTCAGTAATACTATGGCCTCTGGCGGTGTTTCCCTTTGCGGTTTTACTCTTTTCGGCTCTTCCGGTTCCAGGTGCGGAACGCGAATAATTGTAGGGTGGGACGAGTGAATGTCAGGTCGTTCAACAACAACTATTTAGAACTTGTATTTTGTGGCAAATTCCAGCCGAACGGCCCGGCCGGCCTGCATGTTGAGGTAGCCCGTCTGCCATACATCGACCTCGAAGCCAAACTGAAGGGCGGACGTCGCGTCGTAGATTATGTTGGAGAAGATGGTTTGATTGCGTGTGCGACTTCCAGCCGCCACAAGGTCTTCGTCGCAAGGGTCGTCGATCGCAAAGCCGGTATGCGTGTGCAGGTCGGGTCGCCAATTGCAATAGATATCAAACCAGCCACCGGTCGCATGAATGCCGCGGTGGGTGACGCGATCGACGCCCTGCATGATGCCGCCCATATAGTTGCTGAGATTGCTGCCTGTGAAGAACTCGCCCTGAAAGCCCCAGTTTTGCGAGAAGGGGATCAGGATATCGCCATCGAGAGACCAAGTTTTGATCCGCCGCCCCAAGTCGAGTGCGGAAAGCGAGCGAAAATCAAAATCCTGCTCGCCGATATGGCCGCCAACGCCGACAATGATCGGATGCGCCTCGGGGCCGGTCCGCTCGCCTATCGTCCAGCCAACACGGGATTGTACGTCGGGATAGGGGCCTGGATCAGCGGAAATCGTCGTATCGGTTACAAAGTCGGTGACGGCATTAGCGGCCAGTGCGGACTGTAGTGCAACAAGACTTGTGTCCGAGAAAGCCACATACCGTTCCACGCGGAACTGTGCCCGCCGATAGCCTAAGTTACCCACAGCAGCGCCAGCCGTGTAATTCAGTGTCGGCAAGTAAAGTGGTGAGATGACGTCCCAGGTCTGGCCGATAAGAAACCGCCACTCGTCGTTTTTTGCCTCAGCATACGCATGCCGCAGTAGCAGCGCGGGCTTGTTTCTGGTAGCAAATTGGCCTTGAAAGTCGATTTCGACCTTGCCATCGACCTTCAGTCCGTCGAAGAACGGCAACGCTGGACCGAAGAAGTCTGTCCCCAAGCGGGTTGACTTGACGTCCACATTATAATCAGGTTCCTGATAATGGGTGTTGGGCGATTCGATCCACAGACAGTAATCGCCAATGCGGCTCCGCTGTGAGTCGTACGACATGCTACCCCAAAGGGTGCCATAAGGAACGATCTTGAAGTCACCTTTGCTCCACGACCACTTCTTGAGTTGTGCCTGCAATTCTTCCTGGGTAACATACGCAGGATCGCTGCTTCCCGCCGCCTCGGCGGCCGTGGTCTGGAACTGGGGGGAGGCATCAACGCTATTCGGCGGACCGGAAATTGCAGCCGGCGCAACCGGCTGTGCATAGGCTATCGGTTGGTACTGTGCAACGGCCGGCATACCCACCGGCGGAGCATAATATGCAGCCGGATCACCCACTTGCGATACAAACAATAGGGCTACTGTCCATACGGAGAGCATAGGTTTCTCGCACTCTTGCCGTTCGCGAACGGTTATGAATCCAGGTCGCATCACCGCTGAAAACCGACGAATCGGAATGTACGGATCGAGCGTTAATAAACGCATCGGCAACATTTTCGGAAGACTTCAACCAATGCCATCGGGGCAGTAAGGCTCTCCCAAGATCACGAAAGGGGCCAAGCGTTGCTGTCCGAGTGTGGGAATGGGCAATCTATTCCTAATGTGACGATTGTTCCGCCTTTGACGGAAAGACTCTCGTTGCTCAGACACCTGCCTTTTGGCCCACGATACTTCCGAATTCATCTTTCTGTCCCCCATTTTTCTGTCGGACAGATCCGCCCCGCTATTTTTCTGTCCTCCTTTTCTGCCCCATTCTTTTGCCCGCGTGTTTCTCTCGGCAAATCCGGACAGGAATTCCGCGATTCTCACCCGTGGGAAGCCCCCAAAACCATCGACAGCCCTTGGCCGATTTCGGAAAATGAAGGGCATGGTCGAAACCTCGCTTGCCCGTCATTGGTTCATGCACACGCCGCATACGGCCGTCGGTCTGGCCGCTACGGTGAAAGTCCGCGGCAGCGGGCCGCCACGGCTGGCTTCCACTCCGCAGCAGCCGGTGCCGTCCACGGAAACCCGTACGCTCCGCGTTGGCCTGATTGTCGGTCCAGAAGAAACCTGGGATCTGGCCGCCGCCCGAGTGACTGAGTACCTTCGCAGGGACCAAAGCCTGGATGTCGATTGCGCCTGGGACTGCGTCGAATTGGGTAGGGATGACCCGGCCGACTACGACTGCCTCATATTGCTCGGTTGGCCGGCCGCATCAAGCCGCGAGCGGATCAAGCGGATCGAGCTTTTCTGCCGCTGCGGCGGGTCGTTGGTCGCGCTGCGAGCAATGCACGCAGAAATCCCTGGCTGGCCGAACTTCGCCGAAGAAGTGCTGGGCGGGCGGCAACCCATCTGCCAGCGATGTCGTTTGCTGGAGGTCCAACGATCGGACTCTGCCTGGCATCATCCCGTGGTCGAGGACATCGAACCGATGATCGCCGAGGGCGAAGTCTATAGCGGGCCACGTTTCTCACCTGACACAACCGTGCTGCTCACCGCCAACAGCGGCCAGCGAGTGCATCCGGTCGCCTGGACCACGCGCCACGAAGGTGGCCGCATCTTTTGCACGACGCTTGGCCTGGACGATGATTTCCGCGAGCCGAGTTTCCTTCGTCTGATTTCCAATGCGGTCCACTGGACAGGGCTGTTCCACGGGTAAACCACCCAAAGCCGTTGGGCATCTAGCCTGAAAGCGAATCGTCATGGAGTCATCCTGAACGGTTGCCAGCGAGAAGCCATAGGTTAGCGTTACGGACTAGCAGTTGGCAAGGATATGATCGAGGCCGGGCTTCTTGCGCAGACAATTTCGGTTGCCCATTACGACGGAACGCGTCAAAAAAACCGATTGGTATCCGTATTCGTCTAGCCGGTATTGCATTGCGACCAAGAGTTCGCTATACTTTAGGTAGAGATCAAAAGAACTCCCGGAGAATGGAAATGCCAAGACTTAGCAAAGCACGCAAAGAGTTGCTCACCACCATGA
>JANXQG010000040.1 GCA_025356915.1 Planctomycetota bacterium
GTGGAAACCTTTCCTTCAGCTTGGCGATGATATTCGCGGTTTCGGTCACGGAGAGGGTCGTCTGTGTGAGATAGGCCAGTTGGTCGGAACTCTCGATTTCGATCGTAGCGGCGTCCTCGACGGTCTGTACCAGGCGAAAGGCATCTGGAGCCTCCCCCATCGTGCCGATGACCTCGTCGTGCCCCGAATGCCCGATCAGAATGATCGTGTAGCCGTGGCGGGCAAAGCGAATCGCCTCGAGGTGTACCTTGGTCACCAGCGGACAGGTGGCGTCGATCGTTTTCAGCTTCCGGGCTTCCGACTGCTGGCGGATCTGCGGCGAGATACCGTGGGCCGAAAAAAGGAGATAGGAACTTTCCGGAACCTCCTCCAGGTTGTCGACGAAGACTACTCCTTTTTTCTTAAAATGCTCGACAACCCAGCGGTTGTGAACAATTTCGTGGTAGACGTAAATCGGTGTACCGTAAAGGACAACGGCCTTTTCCAGGCTCTCGATTGCCATATTCACTCCGGCACAAAAGCCGCGCGGGGCAGCTAGTATAATTCGCATGGTTTCCTCTTGGAGAAAAAGTCGTCATAATGGGTGGCATGTTTTCTCGCGATTTGGCATTATATGGTCCGGAAGCAAAGATTCCCAAGCCCCTTCGGCCCAGGCAGAGCAGGCGGTACTGTCGGCGTCTGGCCGGACGGCACTATGAAAATTTCACCGTCGTCAGTTGGTTGTTGCCATGGCAGTTGCGCCAGCATTTTTATAACGTCTACGCCTATTGCCGCTGGGCCGACGACCTAGCCGACGAGCCGGGCGACCCGCAGCGGAGCCTTTTGCTGCTGGACTGGTGGGAAAAGGAGCTTCGTGACTGTTATGCTGGCAGGACTCGGCACCCGGTCTTCGTCGCTCTGGCCGACACGATCCGCCATTTTTCGATCCCCATTGATCCTTTCATCGACCTGCTAGTCGCCTTTCGCCAGGACCAGCGGGTTCGCCGCTACGACGACCTGGGGCACCTGACACAGTATTGCCGCTACTCGGCCAACCCGGTCGGCCGACTGATCCTTTATTTAGGCAAGTGCCATACCCCCGAGCGAGCCCAATTGGCCGACTCGGTCTGCACCGGGCTACAGCTAGCCAATTTCTGGCAGGATGTGGCCCGAGACTGGGACATGGGCCGCGTCTATCTGCCGGCGGCCGACTGCACCCGTTTCGGCTATGACGACGCGATGTTCGCCCGGCGGGAGGTGAACGACGCTTTCCGCCGCCTGATGGCTTCCGAAGTCGATCTGGCCGAAGGTCATTTGCGGCGTGGGTTGCCGCTGGTACGGTGGATGCCGCCAGAATTACAACTCGATGTGGCCCTGTTCATCCATGGCGGGCTTGCAATTCTGCATGCCATTCGGCAGCAGAACTACGACGTCTGGACCTCGCGGCCGGCGATTTCCAAGAAAACGAAGCTGTGGCTCCTGTGGAAATGCTGGTGGGAATTGAAGCGAGGCCGGGTTCCGGAGGATATTTCATGAACGCCGATGAAATCCTCGCTAGCCACCGCGCATGCCGCCGCCTAACCCGTCAGGCCGGCTCAAACTTTCCGGCTGCTTTTTGCCTTCTGCCGCCGGCAAAACGGCAGGCCATGCATGCTCTCTATGCCTTCATGCGGCACAGTGACGATCTGGTCGACAATCCACTGTCGGGCCATCCGCCCGTCGAGAGGCTGCGGCAGTGGCGTCGAGCCTTTGAAAAGGCACTTTCTGGGGACGCGATTTCTGGGAAGGAGACCTTCGGCTTCGGCGAGGTTGATTCACTTGGCGGTGCGATCCTTCCAGCCGTAATCCAAACGGTTCGAGAGTTTCAGATTCCGCCGGAATCGTTGCTGGCCGTGCTGGAGGGCGTCGAGATGGATCTGGAGCCGCGGGTCTATGCGACATTCGACGAACTGGCCGCCTATTGTGAGCGCGTGGCGTCGGCCGTCGGCCTGGCTTGTATTCACATCTGGGGCGTTTCCGGCGACAATGCCCTGGGGCCTAGCCGCAGTGCCGGCTTGGCTCTGCAACTGACCAACATCCTCCGCGACTTGAGCGAAGATGCCCAACAGGGACGCATCTATGTGCCGTTGGAAGACATCAACGCCTGCGGCTATTCCGCGGAGGAACTTCAAAACGGCGTGGTGAACCGGCCGTTTTTGCGCCTCATGGAAATGGAAATCGATCGGGCCGAGCAGTTCTATCGTGAGGCGGCCGAGTTGCCCCGCTCCCTCCACAAGGACGGACACCGTATTTTTGGCCTGATGATGGAAACCTATCATGCCTTGCTGCATTCCATTCGCCGACACCCCGCCGATGTTTTCACCCGCCGCATTCGCGTAAGCCGCTGGAAAAAATTGTGGCTTGCCGCACGGTGGAGCTTTTTGCCAGTCAGGCATAAGAAAAAATCCGAATGACGAATGACTTCCATCTCCAATATCCCTACTCTACCACAACCTTCCGTCGCCATCCTCGGTGGCGGCTTGGCCGGACTGGCGGCGGCCGTGGCAGCGGTGGAGCATGGTTTCCGCGTCGAATTGTTCGAGCAGGCCCCGACACTGGGCGGCCGGGCCGGGTCGTATCACGATACCCAGGCCGATCAATTTGTCGATCTTTCGCCGCATGTGGCCATGGGCTGCTGCACGAACCTGTTGGATTTCTGCCGCCGCACGGAAACCGCCGATGGCTTTGATCGCTCTACGACGCTGCATTTTTTCGGCCCCGACGGTATTCGCCATGACTTCGCCGCCAGCCGCTGGCTACCGGCTCCGCTGCACCTCATGCCTGGGCTGTGGCGGCTCGGTTATCTCACCGGCAGCGAGTGTCGGGCCATCGGCTGGGCCATGTTGCGATTGGCCCGTTATCGCGAGCTGGATAGGACCGACTCGCCCACCATGGGCCAGTGGCTCCAACGGCAGAATCAACCGGAAACCGCCGTTCGGTGGTTCTGGGCCGTGGTGCTGGAAAGTGCCTTGGGCGATACCCTCGATCATGTTTCTGTGGTAGCGGCGAGAAAAGTCTTCGTCGATGGGTTCATGGCCACGCGTGAGGCCTATCAAGTCCTGATTCCCCGGATACCGCTGGGCGAAATCTGGCAGCGAGTAGGCACCTGGCTCGCCCGACGCGGCGCAAAGCTCCATACGCGCACTCGGATCGAGCGATTGGAAATTGATGGCCAGCGGGTTCTCGGCATCGTGCTGGGCGATGGGACTTGCCGCCGCTTCAATCACATTGTCTCGGCCGTCTCTTGGAAACAAGTCGG
>JANXQG010000081.1 GCA_025356915.1 Planctomycetota bacterium
GGCACGAGTTCCCGGGGTGGGATTCGAGATACCGGAAACATTATGGGGTGGAACGAGTGATTCCCTGTGCCTGACAGGGAACCGCCAAGGGCAGCCTACGGCTTCGGCAGCAATATCTCGGCGTTTTGAGTGAATCTCGCCTTGCCGTTCTTGCCGTTCATGCGGTACTCGATCTTCAACTCCTTGATCGTGCCGGGGGCTGGATCGCCGCCGAAGGCATCGTTGTAGGTCGCCGCCTCCAGCACGATCAGCGGAAAGCCGCGTGCGCCTTTGCGGACCGTGTCGGTTACATCCTTCATCGTCGCGCCGGCACCATACTCCGCCTTGAGAATCTCGATCTTCATCAGTTCCATGTTGAGTTGCGCTAAAAGCTCCTGAACCTGGGGCGATTTGCCGCGGATCTTCTGGGCAATGGCCAACGCCGTCTTGCTCGCATCGTCCTTCAACGAGGCTATTTTTGCTGTTGCGCCGGCCAGTTGCAGGGCATCCAGGCTTGGATAGCGCAGGAGTACCTCCAGAACGAGCTTCTTTTCCGCGTCTCGCTTGGAGATCGCCATCGCCGTGCGGCACATCTCGGCGCGCTCCTCGCCCTTCATGGGAAACTGACGGAGCAAGCGGATATAGGCCCGGACGGCGCGGACTTCAAATTTTGTGTCGGAAGACGTCTTCGCCAGGTTGGCCAGCACGGGAGCCGCGTCGAGCGTCATCCACTCGCCTAGCAGCCGGCTGCCGGCGTCCTGAATATCGGTGTCGGAGTTGGCGGCGGCGGCACCGACGGCTTCGAGTGCCTTCTTTCCGCCCAACGCGGTAAGCACTTCCAGCAGGTTGACCCGGGCCGGAACTTTTGCCGACCCCATCGCCGCGACAAGCTTCGCCGCGCATGCTTCCGTGTCCGACATGCGCTGACAGGCTACCTTGAGTGCCTTTTCCGCAGCCTGAGCCTCTTCGGCGTTCTCGGGCGGCGAAGCAACGCGGCCGATCAGGACCGCAATATCCTTGAACTCAACGGCATAGCCAAGTGCCGTGAGTGCTTGTAGACGAACCTGGAGGTCGGCGTCAGAGGTGGCCTTGATTACGTCAGGGATTGCCGCGGTCAAGACGCGATCGCCCACCAACTGGAGGAGAACCTTGCGGACCTTGCCATCGACCTTGGGTAGCCGAGCGGCAATTGCGGCATCGACTTCTTTGCCGCGCAGACTGGCAAGCGCCTCGGTGGCCGTCGTCGCCAGCGACGCGTTCTCGTCGGCTGCGGCTTCCAGCAAGAGTGGAACGGACGAGACGTTTCCAAGCCGCTTGAGTACCTTGACTACGGTAACCTTAACCAAGTCCGGACCTGTCTTGGCTGCCTGCAACACGGTCGGCATCGCGGTCGCATCACCGCGGTCGGCAATCGCCAGAATCAACAACGACTGCCGCTCGGGCGACGCCTTGCCGAGTTCCGACACCAGGGCATCGGTCGTTCCCTTGCCGGGCAATTCGCGGGCCACGGTCAACGCCAGATTGAACATTTGCTTGTCGGCCGACTGCAAGAGTTCAACCAGCAACGGCACACCATCGGCTTTGCGGGCAAGGATCGCGCCGCGGGTGGCTTCGCGAACGCGCTGCTTGGGCACGTCGGCCTTACGCACCAGATCGCAGATCCGCGCGGCTTCGTCAGCTTTGCCGGCGGCAAGCTGCTTCTCCGCACAGAGGATGCAACCTTCGGCCACGGCGGAGCGGACTGCGGGCGCGGCGCCGGAAAGTGCCCCTTCGAGCGTCTTCGCGGCAGAGTCGCCGCCGATGCGGCCCAAGGCCACTGCGGCGACCGAGGCAATTTCCACGTCGTTGTCCTTCAGTTTCGCCGCAAGGGCCTCGACGGCCTTGACGTCATGACGGAAACCGATCGAGTTGATCGCGCCGATCAGACAACGGCCGCTGAGTTTGCCCAGCGAAGAGCGGAGTGCCTCATCGACCGCCGCATCGGGAATGACTTCCAAGGCAATCCGTGCCCACCCCGCCAAATGCTCATCCGCCAGCAGCGACATGAGTGCCGGTACGGCGTCTTTCGTGCCGCACAACGCAAGCTGCTTGCAGGCCATGGCCTTGTCGCTGGGCTGCGCTTCGGACTTGAGCACGGCGATCAGTATCGTTTCCTTCTTTTTGTCGGCGGCCACCTTGTCTTCAGCCGCCGTGGCGGCAACAACCGCCAGCGCGAGGGTCGAACATGCGACCATTGCGGAGAGAATCCTGCGTGTTTGAAAGGTAAACATATTCAATTTCCTTAGGCTACTTGGTGTTGGTGTGGGTAAGTGTACTCGCTTCGCGGCAGACCACTCAGACGTGCCACGGGTCGCGGATTGCTTCGCTGCGAAGGCGGTTCGCCTCGTCGTCGCCGATGAACTCGTTCTTGACCGGGTCGTACTTCAGCGCGCGATTCAGGAAAATGGCGATGTTCGAGGCATGGCAGGCGATGTGCGACTGGGCGGCCACCTGGTAATTCACACGCGGCATCCCTCGCGACTTGACGCAGTCGAGGAAATTGCGGATGTGGAAGTTGGCCGGATAGCCGCCGATCTCCTGGACCTTCTTGCCCGACAGAAGTGCCGGCGAACTGAGCATCAGCTTCGCCGTATCGCCCGTTTCGACCCAACCCTTCTCGCCTTCAAAGCGCACAGGGCATGAGCCTAACGGCAGCCAGCCGTTGTTGCGGAGAACCAGTTTCACGCCATTGGCATAGCGTGCCGACGCCGTGCCGTCTTTTTCGATGGGGAAGTATTCCACGGGGGCCGTGTCGTCCGCCTCGGCGGCCCACTGGCAGAGGTCGACGCAGTGGGAGCCCCATTCCAGGTTCCCGCCGCCGACCCTGCCACCCCCTTTTTCAAACTCCGAACTCAATAGGCCGCGGTTGAACGGACGCCATGCGGCCGAACCAAGGAACAGGTCCCAATCAATTTGTTCCTTCGGTGGGTCGGCCTCGCCTTGGCCCCAACCGCTCGTGTGCGTGCCCAGTCCGCCGGGATGCGCATAAACCGTGGTGAGCTTGCCGAGCTTGCCGCCGTGGGCCAGTTCGATGGCGAACTCCATGTGGGGCAGGCTGCGGCGCTGCATGCCGCCCTGGAAGACGCGGCCGGTGCGGCGGAAGACGTCGGCTAGCGCGATACTTTCGGCGATGTTTTTCGTGCAGGGCTTTTCGCAGTAGACGTCTTTGCCGGCCTTGGCCGAATAGATCGACAACAAGCAGTGCCAATTCGAGCCGGTGGTGATCAATACCGCGTCGACGCCGCTCTTGTCGAGGAATTCGCGGAAGTCGCGATACATCCTACAGTCTTTGTTGCCATACTTGCCGTCGATCCGATTTTTCACTCCTTCGCGGCGATCGGCGCGGACGTCGCAGATGGAGGTGAACTGCACTTCCGGTTCGTCCAGGAAGCATCCGAGATCGTAGCTGCCACGGCCACCAATGCCAATGCCCCCCAGGAGGATGCGCTCGCTGGGAGCCACGGCACCGTCTTTACCAAGGGCCTTGGCTGGGATCAACCCCGGTGCTGCGACCAGGGCACCGGAAACCGCGGCGGTCTTAAGAAACCGTCGCCGAGAAAGGCGTACGACTTTGTCTGACATGCTGGATATCCTTGGGATGTTGGGTTGGGACTGTGTCATTCTGTTTTTGGGTAGTTCTCCGCAAACCATTGCTCAAAGCCGCCACGGCTCGCGTGTGGCCTCGCCGCGCAATCGGTTCGCCTCGTTGTCACCGATGAATTCGTTCTTCACCGGGTCATACTTCAGCGCGCGATTCAGGAAGATGGCGATATTGGAGGCATGGCAGGCGATGTGCGACTGGCAGGCCACCTGGTAATTCACGCGCGGCTTGCCACGCGACTTGACGCAATCGAGGAAATCGCGAATGTGGAAATGGGCTGGCGCGCCGCCGATCTCGGCGACACTCCTTCCGGAAAGAAGTGCCGGCGAGCTTAGGGCCAGCTTTCCGCTGTCGCCCGTCTCCACCCAGCCTGTTTCTCCCTCAAAACGCACCGGACAGGAACCCAGGGGGAGCCAACCATTTCCGCGAAGAACCAGTTTGACGCCGTTGGCGTATTGGGCGGTCGCCTGACCGTTTTCGACCGGGAAGTACTCAACCGGGGCCGTGTCGTCCGCCTGGTTGGCCCATTGGCACATGTCAACACAGTGGGAACCCCATTCCAGGTTCCCGCCGCCGACCATGCCGCCGCCCTTTTCAAACTCCGCCGAGAGCAGTCCCGGGTTGAAGGGCCTCCAGGGTGCCGAGCCGAGGAATAAGTCCCAATCGACTTGCTCTTTAGACGGTTCCAGTTGTGCCTGGGGCCAGCCGCTCGTGCGGGTGTCTAGTCCGCCGGGATGGGCATGAATGGTTTGCAAGGGGCCAAGTTTTCCCTCCCGCGCCAATTGGATGGCAAAGTCAAAGTTGGGCACGTTGCGTCGCTGCATGCCGCCTTGGAACACCTGGGCCGTGCGGCGGAACGTGTCGGCTAGTGCCAGGCTTTCCACGATTGTCTTCGTGCAGGGCTTCTCGCAATATACGTCCTTGCCCGCCCTGGCTGCGTAGATCGAGAGCAAGGCGTGATTGTTCGATCCGGTGGTGATCAGCACGGCGTCGATGTCCTGTCGAGCGAGCAACTCGCGGAAGTCCCGATACTCGGCACATGCGCCGTACTTGTTTTTGATACCGCGCTGGACGTTCGCGCGGCGGTCGGCTCGCGGGTCGCAGCAGGCCACCACGCGCACATCAGGCTCGTTCATGAAGCATCCAAGGTCGTAGCCACCCCGACCGCCGATGCCGAGGGCACCCACGACGATCTGTCCACTAGGCGCGACGGCACCGCCTTTGCCCAACGCGGCACCGGGGATGAACTGCGGAACCACTACCGCTGCGCCGATACCAATGGTCGTCTTCAAGAACCGTCGCCGATGCAACCTTGGTGTTGTTTCAGCCATGTCTCGTCTCCTTGGTTTGCATCTCCGGATGGAAAGGCGGGCAGGGATGCAATGCAAAATGGCGGGTGGAGTCCAGGTGGGGCAAAGTCCAGTGTAATCGATGCTTCACTAAAGTCAACGGAGATATTCAAAACATCGTTTGGCGGGTGGTGTGGCGGCACACATTGGTGGGATACCACACGGTTCGCGCCTTTCCAGAATCTTTCGCCACCTGCGGAATTCCGCTCGCAATCCGCTTGAGCTTTCCGTAGGCCCTTGGAAATATCCCCGGGTATTTTATAAATCAGCCCTCCATCACCACCTTGATCCCCATCAACTGGGCGAGGTCGTGGGCGGCGTTCAAACGGTCGCCGTAGAAGACGACACGGTGCAGAAGCGTCATCATGTCGCCGGAGAGCACGCCACCGCCCCAGTTACGCAACATGCTGCGCGCGTCGGCCACTTCGGTAATGATCTGCGTGCGGCAGCCGCGGTCGTCAAAATCGGGAATTTCCGTGATCTTGCCGGTCGAAATGAGGAGCGAATCGAGATTCACCAGCTTGGCGCAGGTGATCGGCTGGCCTACCTTCAACTCGACCGCCAACGACGCCCCACGATTGTCGTCGCGGTGCGTGCGGATGACAAATGGCGCGCGATGGTCGGTAGAGCCATTCATCTTCGTCGGAGCAAGGCAGTGGGCGTGGATTACGGCGTTGCGAGCCGTGTCGAACAGCGGGTCGGTGATGAAGCCCGGTACGCCAAACGCGTAGCCGAACATGAGCATCGTGAGCGTCGAATCCATGTCCGCCTCGCACGCGCCCACCAACCCAAGGTCCAACAGCTTGCTGAATCCCAGGCAGGGATAGCCGAGCTTGTCGATGGGAATGCCACCAAGGCACTTGATCGTGATCGCGCGGGCACCGTGGTCGATCATCAGCTTCTTCATCGCCAGGTACATTCCAGCCGACTTGACAATCTCCTGCCGAGTTGGCTCGACGATCTTCTTGGCCTGCGACAGCCAGTAGCTTTCGGCTTCGGCCTCGACCTCTTTCGGATCGATCGCCGCGTGGACCTTGACCACGGTCGGCACGTCAATCGAGATCACCTCGACCCCAAGCTTCTCTTTCACCCGTTGAAAGTTGCATGCGGCCTCGGTGCCGTTCGCCGGCCCAACCAACAGAATCTTCGTCCTCTGCATGTAGACGGGCACTCGCAATAGCGCGACAGCGCGGTCGATGTCGCCCCGATCGCTCGAAGCGGCAAGAATCACACGCTGCCCTTGCCGAAGCCACTCCGCCACGTACATCCAGTCGTGCCCGCTGAACGGTTGCGAGTAGATGGCTACCGGCTTGCCGGTCTTGATGAACTCGGCAAAGGCAGAGGCATCACCGAAACTCAAATGCACGAGCAGCACGGCATCGGCGTCGCCCAATTTGGCGGCGACCTTCGCGGCCTCGGCCGGAGAGTTGGCGATCAACTGACCACCCACAAACTTCACGTCACCAAGCCGCTCTTCCACGCCCGCGAGATACTTCTGGAAGCCGGCGACCTCGGCGGAAGCGTTGAACTCGGGCTTGGGCCACGCCCCGCCCTTGCCCAGGTAGACGACATGCACCTTGACCGGCGGGAGCTTGGGCCAGCCCGCCTCCTCGGCGGCCTGAAGCGGTTGGGCCGACAACCCGCCCATCAACAACATACCGCCCGCCGCAGCGGTCCCCAGGAACTCACGTCGACTCAGTCCGCCTCCAGAACAAGAATGGCACATGAAAGGATCCTTTCACGGATGGAAATTTGATATTCGACAGGACTGAGTGTAAACCAGAGGAAATGGTAAATCAAGTGGACGCAGGCTGCTTACCCTCCGGCCTGCCCGCCCCTGTTGAGGAACGAGAAGAGCAAGGCCAGACTTTAACCGCTAACCGCGTTAGGACCGGCGAATCAATAACTGTACTCATCTCGCTCCGCGAGATGCATTCCATCTCGCGGAGCGAGATGAGTACGTTCCGAAAACCCGACACTTATTGATTCGCCGG